>QMZM01000061.1 GCA_003663175.1 Candidatus Altarchaeales archaeon
AGATATGGGGGGTGCCTGCAATTCATCCCGAATTGCAGGCAGAGGTGGTTGGCCGAATCACGTGGTGATGTGATTGTACCACCCTCTTCCTTCTCAGAGGGTGGAGTGGTTGGCTGAGTTGGGGGGCGAGTTTGACTAATCCCTCACCTTGTAATAGACCTTTCTTCCAACATAGACCTTCTCGAGTAGATTATCCTTGAATAATTTACTTAGTCTTGCCGATGCCGCATTTCTACCTCTATACTTAAATTTCCTTTTTATATCATCCGCACATACCCTCTTCCTCTCCCTTACAAACTCCAATATTTCTCTATCTCTCTCGGACAACTCTATTACCGCACCTTCTGTTTTGGTTTGGAACTTCTCATTCAACTCACTTAGCTGCTCTCCTATCCTCTCCAATCTCTCAACTATCCTGTCCATATTCCCTAATTTCTCTAATATTGCATCAAATTTAGCATTTATCTCACGAACTATAATGTTGTTGCTCTTTCTCTCCTCGGCAATTGAATATAGCATTGTAGCAATTGACACCGGGTCCGCCATCTCCTTTATGGTCTCCGATAAATCACCAACGAGCTCATCAAACTCCTTTTCATAGTCCGTGATAGGATCCCTCATTTTCATCAGGACAAAATATTCATGAGTATTATGATTTAGTCATGACACATATAAATACTTTTCGGTTTTTTCATGACTTAAATGATAAAATCATGAGATTTTCTCAAATAGATTATGAGACCTCATGACATAATCTGATATACTGCAATTGATTCATGATATAATTATGCCGGGGTAATGAACTCTGTATGTTTGATACGAAGCTTGGGTCATATTTAGTTGGGAATGCACAATATCTATTAAATCAATAATTGTTTGACAATGGAAATATTCCCGGGAGTCATCAGGATAAAAAAAGAGATAGCAACCCTAAACTCTACACCAGGTTTTAGGGTTTATGACGAGAAATTGATTAGAAAGAGAGGCAAAGAATACAGACTCTGGGATCCATATAGAAGTAAGTTGGCCGCTGCAATACTTAATGGGCTAAGGGAATTTCCATTACACAAGAGCGGTAATGTCCTGTATCTTGGAGCATCCTCGGGAACGACGGCGAGCCATATTGCCGATATTTGCCATAAAGGCCTAATTTATTGTGTTGAATTCTCGCCAAGGATGATGCGCGATTTAATTCATGTGGCGAGGATAAAGAAGAATATGGTTCCGATTCTTGCGGATGCGAGAAGACCCGAGGAATATATCCACTCCATAGGCAAAGTTGATTTCATCTATCAAGATCTGGCACAACCGGACCAAACGGAAATTCTCATAACAAATTCAGACATATTTGTTCCAAAATTTGCTATGATCGCGATAAAGGCGAGAAGTATCGATGTAGTAAGAAAACCAAGGGACATATTTAAGGATGAGATAGATAAATTAAAGAATAAATTTAAAATCATGCAAGTCATTAATCTAAGACCCTATGACAAGGACCATGTTCTCGTCAGTTTAAAAAACCTTCTTTAATCTACTACTTTTAATCTGCTTCACCTTCTGGGAACATGAATCTCGATCGATGTTGGAGTAGTGACATTAATGGAAATTCCATGTCTTCCGCGAATTGTGGTTGTTGTCTCCATTTCCTTCTTTATCTCATGCTTCTTAGCACTTATTACCTCCTCTCTGACACCTCTCGTCCTATTCTTTAAATCTTCTGTTAATGACCTTACCCGCTCTATTTCTCTACCCGCTACTGCTATGCTACGAATTTCCCACTCTATTCTTCTCTGAAACTCCGGTCTTGTCAAATTCCTCAATCTCCATCTCATCATCTCTACAT
This sequence comes from Candidatus Altarchaeales archaeon, assembly GCA_003663175.1. GTDB lineage: Archaea > Altiarchaeota > Altiarchaeia > IMC4 > QMZM01 > QMZM01. The sequence goes on from QMZM01000061.1 coordinate 1,844, forward strand.
TACTCTTTATCCTCTGTGCCATATCTCTTGCCCTTGTATAATTACCCCTACTTATGGAATCTAAACATTCTGTTCTCTTATAATTCAACTCTCGGATTATATTTCTGTATTCTTGAATGTCCGTAATATTCTCCTCCAAGGCGTCAATTGTAGAATTTGCAAGCTCGAAGAATTCGATACATGTCTGGTTTATCTCCTCTACCCTCTCTTTCAATTTATCGGCAATTTTAGAAATCCCATTCTTGAATTTCTCTCTTATTTTTTGAATTCTAAATATTTCCTTCTCCACCATTCTCGCCGCAACTCTTGTGACATTTCCAGTTATGCACTCAACATCAATTCCCTGAGCTACTAATGCATCGCATATATCATCTGCAAGCCATGGAATGCCAACAACCTTTATATCTTCGTAATCTGAGGATTTTATATCCTCTATAAGCCTGGGAATCTGAGACTCATTGCTTATTAATCTTGTCACACTATTTCCCGGATGATAAGGCGCAGAGATTTTATCCTTCCAGTTGGCAACGGCAACAACCACAAGCCTCGTCTTATTTCCTTCTGCACGCGTTCTGCTTTTTATCTTCTCTCTTATTCTCCTCGCAACCTCACTCGCATTTCCAGAGAATTTCTCCGAAATTTCAATTCCCATATCATTGAGTTCGTTAATAATGCTATTATCAAAATTGCCAACCAACTTGACCCTCTTGACCCCCAGGGATTTCAGCGTATCATAAACAGAAGACGAAAGCGTATCATTTGATGTTATGAGTAATGGTCTATTAATCGATTTGGCTAAATCCCTTGCAGTAATAACAAAATCGCTGTTTCCCCTCTCGGGTGTTTCTGTGTTATCTGCGACAATTACTGCCTCATCACTGCCTTCACTCCAGAAGTATTTTGCAACCTCGGATGATGTGCCGTATCTTGTCATGCCCCATATTCTAATGACATCATAACCCTTATTCTTTAATTCATCCTCCACCCCAACTCCAACCACCGCCGGGCCACCTATGATGTAGATCGTCTTTGCATTGAGGATTTCTATTTCATTCATTGTTTCATTTGGAATTGAGTCTTTATTTGTCAATAGAACTGGAACCCCTATCTTCTCTGCAGCCGCGGCAGAAATAAATGAATCTGGGTAATTAACATTGGTGGATAAGATAACCGCATCTATCGAGGTAACCTGTGCTGTAGCTGATATGCACAGAAATATGAATGCAAAACATAATAGAGAATATCGCATTTTTCACACCTCCTTTTTTTATTTTATTTAATTTTTTTATTTTATTTATTTGTTTATTTTATTTGTTTATTTTTATTAAAAGTTGGCATATCCCACTAAACTGGATAAATGAAAGAGGGATTATCTAGCATTGATATAGGAATATTGGCGAGGGAATTTGACCAAGAATTAAAATCTGGAAGAATCGAAAGGATTTATCAAATTTCGGAGAGAGAATTGAAGATAAGGGTATATGTTAGGAATAAAGGCTCCTTGGATTTGATTATAACACCTAGGTATGTATGCATAACTAAGTATGAGCGTAAGGCACCCAGGGTGGCATCATCATTTGCAATGCAGTTGAGAAAATACTTAAATGGTGCATTTATTAAATCCGTTTCTCAGCACAAATTTGATAGAATTATCGAGTTTGAATTGGAAAAGAAGGATACGAGGTTTTTTCTTGTGGCGGAGTTATTTAGTAGGGGGAATGTCATCCTCTGCGATTCAAATAGAAGGATCATCGGTTTATTGGAGTGGCAAAAATGGAGTGATAGAAAATTGGGAGTTTCTAATGAATATAAATATCCTCCAGAGGTTTTGAATCCTCTTGAAATTGAATTTGATAAATTCAAAAGAATTTTGAAGAATTCCGAGAGAAGTATTGTTGCGACCCTCGCGAGAGACCTAGGTCTTGGGGGAATATTCGCAGAGGAGATATGCATCAATTCTGGGGTTGATAAGAGTATTCCATCGATTGATATCTCGGAGGAGGATGCATCGAAGATATTCAATTCCATAATGGAAATGGCAAAAAAAATTAGAGGTGGGGAGATCGAACCAATGCTTGTATTTGACAAAGATAAAAATCCGGTAGATGTAATTCCATTCGATATGAAGATTTATGAAAAATTTTACAAAAAAGGATTCGAAACTCTGAATGATGCGGTTGATGAATACTTCTCCGCAATGGAGATATCCAAGAGCAGGAAAAAAGGGGAGGAATTATATGAGAACGAGATTAAAAGGCTAAAGAGGATTCTCGCGATCCAGGAGGACACACTCAAGGAATTGAATGAGAAATATAGGAAATATAAGAATTCTGGGGATTTAATATATCAGAATATTGACGCAATAGATGCAATCCTTAACAAAATAGGGAAGAAATATAAAGGAGATAATCTCAATGATTTAAGGAGGGAATTCATTGGTAAGAGAATCGGCAACATCGATATTAAAGAAATTAATAGGGATGGAACAATAATTATAAATATAGGAGAATGATTGGAATTATTTCAGATACCCACGACAATATTGAAGCAATAAAGAGGGCGGTAGAATTACTTAATTCGGAGGGGGTCTCTATTGTTATTCATGCCGGCGACATAATTTCTCCATTTACTATTAGAGAATTTAAGGAATTGAGAGCAAGGCTATACGCAGTATTTGGAAACAATGACGGAGAAAAAGAAGGTCTAAAGAAAAAATTTTCTGAGATCAACGCGGAAATTCAAGAAATATTAAGAATTGAATATAAAGATAAGAAGATTTGCGTTTACCATGGCACATATGAGGAAATAGTGGATGCATTAATAAGGAGTGGGAATTATGATATCGTTATTAGAGGACATACACATAAACTGGATATTAGAAATTTTAGTGGGGTTTTAATGATAAATCCCGGCGAGGTCTGCGGTTATCTAACTGGAAAAATGACTCTCGTCCTTTTAGATGTGGAGAATATGAGGACCAAGGTCTGTGAGATTTGATCTATTTACCATACTTCGCCATTACCCGCTTTCTCTAAGCAAGTGTAGTTGCAGAGTTAGGTCTTAAAGGATTGGAAGATACCTATCGAGCTCCCATTTCGTGACCTGGATTCTATATTCATTCCATTCCTCCGTCTTCAATCTTAAGAATCTATCAAATATATGCTCTCCAAGAGTCCTTCGCATTAATTCACTCTCTTTGAAGTATTTGAGCGCCTCCCCCAAATTCTCCGGTAAGGATTCTATCCCCAATTTCCTCCTCTCCTCTTCACTCAGATGATACAGATTTCTTTCAATTGGTTCTGGAAGTTCGTATCTCTTTTTAATGCCCTCTAAACCAGATGCCAACATAACGGCAAATGTCAGGTATGGATTACATGCCGGATCTGGGGATCTAAATTCTGCCCTCGTTGCCTTCTCCTTACCTGGGTGATAGACTGGAACCCTTATCAGTGCAGACCTATTCCTCTGCGACCATGCTATGTAAACCGGAGCCTCATATCCCGGGACCAATCTCTTATACGAATTTACCCATTGTGCAAACACGGCGCACATCTCTTTAGCATGCTCCAATTGCCCGGCAACAAAGCATTTTGCATCCTTGGTTAGATTATATTCATCATCTCTTGAGAAGAACGCATTCTTATTCCCTTTGAATAATGACTGATGTGTATGCATCCCACTTCCATTCTCACCAAATATCGGCTTTGGCATGAATGTGGCATAAACGCCATGCTCTGTGGCAACTTCCTTAACAACAACTCTATAGGTTATAACATTATCTGCCATCACAAGGGCATCATCGTATCGCATATCTATTTCATGCTGACTGGGAGCAGTCTCGTGGTGGCTGTATTCAACCCTTATACCCATCTGTTCAAGAGCAAATATCGTGGCTCTTCTTAAATCACTCGCAACATCGAGAGTTGTTAGATCAAAATAGCCTCCTTTATCAAGGACATCCGTTCCCTTGTCATTTGAAAAATAATAGTATTCGAGTTCCGGACCTATATAGTAGTGATCAAAACCCATGTTCTTCATCCTCTCCAATGTTCTCTTTAGTATATATCTTGGATCTCCTTCATATGGCTTACCCCCGGGCTCCAAGACATCGCAAATCATCCTCGCAACTGCCTTTTCTTTTGGTCTCCATGGTAGAATTCTGAATGTCTTTGGGTCTGGCATGGCAACCATATCACTCTCCTCAATTGATTGATAGCCAGTTATTGATGAACCATCAAAACCCATTCCATTCTCCATGGCATTCTCAAGTTCTTCAACCGTTATAGTAAAACTCTTCACTTGCCCCAGAATGTCGGTAAACCACATCCTTATAAATTTGACATCGTTCTTCCCAACCTCTTCAAAAACCTTCTCCACATCCCTCTCATCATGTTTCATCTTCATCCTCCATATTTTAAATTTATTTTTATATATACCATAT
>QMZM01000062.1 GCA_003663175.1 Candidatus Altarchaeales archaeon
GCGCTGAGGAGAGAAGATTAGAGGGTATTTAAGTGTGAAATACCATTAGATTAAATTAGATTAAAAATGTACAGTCACACCAAGAAGGTTGGCAGTGTGGGGAGATACGGACCAAGAATTGGAAGGAAGATAAGGGATGAGATAAAGAAGATAGAGGACAAAACAAAAAAGAGCAAATGTCCAAATTGTGGCAAAAAGATAAAGAGAATCTCCCCCGGAATCTGGAGATGTAGATTCTGCAATTCAATACTCACCGGTGGAGCATATACCATAAATGCATGATAAAAATGACATATGTCTGCATAGAGTGTGGTGCGGAGGTAGATTATGAATATTTATTGGAGCATAAACTTAAATGCACATATTGTAAGAAGAGGAGGTCGAATATATGGGTCAAGAAGAGACCCCCGATCGCAAAGAAAATCTTGGCAAGATGAATTCTCTTGATGTATCTCTAAAACTCGACCCCAAGATCGGTAATATCTGCTATAAATCCATTAATATAGAAGTAAAGAACAACGCCCTGAGGAGGTCGAGGGTCGAGATTTCATTCAAAAATGACACATTGAGGTTACATATAGATGCCAAGGATTTGATCGCATTGAGGGCAGCTCTGAACACATATCTTGGCTGGATAAAAATGTGCTATGACCTCTTAAGTTGATATTTAACTCGCAAAATTCAATTTAATAAAAAAATAAAAAATAATAAAAAATGGAGATACCAAGGCAACTTCAGGACAAGATTGCGCAATTCCAGGAGATACAAAATCAATTACAGGCGATTGCCCTGCAAAGACAACAGTTCATCCTGCAGTCGAGGGACATAGAGAATGCACTCTCGGAGTTAGAGAAATTTGAAAAGGGTAAGATCTATGAGTCTCTTGGTCCCATAATGATTGAAACAACAAAGGAGAAGAGTGAGAAGAAGTTAAAGGAGGAAAAGGAAACCCTCGATGCAAGAATAAAGATTCTCGAGAAACAGGAAAAGAAATTGAATGAAAAGTTGAGAGAATTGGGCGAGGAGATACAAAGCAGTATCAGGGGTGGCGGAGGCTTAACCGCCGGTTAAGTGGAAAATTTAACTATTAAATTCATATTTAATTTATATGATGAAACCGACCCCAGGCTGATTTCATGATGAAGAGGGTAGCTACTGATACAATAAAATAAAGTTTTTGCTCGCAGATACGCCATTCTTGGGAATCTCGTCCCTCTTGATTACCAGGAGATGGGGAACTCCGCCATAGACTCCGGTACTACTTATTGTTAGTGCCAGGCCATCCTGCTCTATAAATGGAGCGGATAATGCCTTTCTCGGCTCATGAGAACGAATTATGAAATTTATCCCAAATTTCTCTAAGAATTTACTGGTTATATCCTTACCAACCAATTTCCCAATTCCTCTTGGGTTTGAATATTCACCAAATTCATTTATTGGATCGTTCCATATTATCTCGATTTCGATATTCCTGTCAATTCTATCCATGGATTCTATGCCACTTGAAATGAAGCCGTGAACAAAGATTATTTTATCGAAGATTATTCCGATTTTAAGCAATTTCAAAAAATTCTTCATGGATTTGAAGTAATTGGTCCAATTCCCCCTCTTTTCTTCAACCTCATATACAAGGTCGCACGGCATGAACAGGGGGTTTCCATCGCCGTCGAAATCTTCGTGGTTGCCCTTTAACGCGGTGACGCTCTCCGGATACTTCAGCATCAAATCCCAGATCATTTCAATGCACTCAACTCCATTTTCGCCACGATCCGCATAATCCCCGAGAAATATCAAGTGGTCCTCATCTGGATTGAAAATCTCGATAATTCTTTTCAGTGCAACTAAATCTCCATGAATATCGCCAGCAACAAGTATCCTGTTGGCAGATAAATCCAGATACTCAATCCTCTTCATTCTTTAATATTTTTTCCATAATTTCATCAACCTTCTGATACAGATCCTCCAGGGTGCCGATGTTTTCTATTCTATAATCTGCAACCTCACCGATCTCGTCAATATACCTCTCTGTCTCTCTTTTCTCTGCCATGAGAAATTCCTTAAAGTTTATTGAGGATTCCCCCTTTTCACCCCTTTTCCTGCATCTCTCATATCTGAGCCTTGCTGGGGCATCGATGAATATAAGCACATTATCCCTGAATCTTCTCAGCATATCCACCTCGTTTTTATACCTTATACCATCAACAACAATAATATCAGAATTTTCGTTTCTTAAATCATTCTCGAATGCGTTCACTATGACATCCATGCCCAGCGCCTTCCTTACACATTCCCCCAATTTCTGTAGATTTTCTCTCCTATGCTCCAAATAGAGCCTATCAAGGATATCCATCAGAATTTGAGAAAATCTCATCTCACTTGCTCCATACTTCCTGCTCAAATATTTACTTACAGATGTCTTTCCCGAACCCATCCTGCCCGTCAATCCAATAACAAGTTTCATTTGATTTAATTGATTATTTTTTCTTTATTTAAATTTTCTCATTTACCAATTATTTGTAGAAAAATGGATAAGACGCTAATCATAACCGAAAAGCCATCTGTTGCGAGAAGAATCGCAAATGCTCTCGGAAAACCAAACAAGAAGATTAAGAGGAATGTCCCATACTTTCAGATTGATAATGTGTTTATTGTACCGGCGGCTGGTCATCTCTACTCTCTAAGAGAGAAAAATCCCAAGGGATGGCGATATCCGATATTTGAAATAGACTGGGCACCGATCTATAAAATATCGAAGGAATCGAAATTCGCAAAGGCATATATCGATAATATCTCAGAAATTGCAAGGGAGTGTAAATTCTTCATAAATGCCTGTGATTTCGATACGGAAGGGGAGGTTATAGCATATAACATTCTAAGATATGCGTGCAATATTGACCCGAGCGGCGATAATGTAAAGCGAATGAAATTCTCGACACTCACAAGAGACGCAATATTAAATTCTTATCGAAATTTGATTCCAAGTCCGATCAATATGGCAATGGCCGGCATAACGAGACATTTCCTGGATTGGTTCTGGGGAATTAATCTATCGAGGGCGTTGACACTGGCAATAAGAAGAGCCAAGGCATACACGACCCTGAGCATTGGTCGCGTTCAGGGACCTACACTGAAGATCTTGGTAGAGAGAGAAAGGGAGATTCAAAATTTCAAACCTGAACCATACTGGGAGTTGGAAATTCTCGTTGAGAAGGATAAAGAGATAATAAAGGGAAGGCACATAAATGGAAAATTCTGGGACAAAAAAGAGGTTGAAAGTGCGAGGAAGAATTCTAAAGACACCGCCACAGTAGAGAAAATTTCTAAGAGAAAAATTACTCAAAAACCTCCGAATCCATTTGACCTAACGACACTGCAGACCGAAGCCTATCGCATCTTTAGAATAACTCCACAGAAGACCCTGGAAATAGCGCAAAATCTCTATACCAATGCCTATATAAGTTATCCAAGAACCTCCTCCCAACAACTTCCAAAAGACATAAATTTCCGCAAGATCATAGAAAAACTTTCTCAACTAAGAGACTATGAAAAATTCTCCGAGGAATTGCTCTCAAAGGAAAGATTAACTCCAAATAATGGAAAGAAAACGGACCCTGCACATCCGGCGATTCATCCCACCGGCGTAATCCCAGAGAGGCTCTCCACTGAAGAGAAAAGGATTTACGATCTTATATGCAGGCGCTTCCTGGCAACCTTCTACAGAAATGCTGTAAGACAATCTCAGAGAGTTGTTCTCATTTCGGGATCAGAAAGATTTTTGATTGAGGGCATAACGACCATAGATGAGGGTTGGCATCCAGTCTATAAATATATAAAATTGAAGGAAGAGGAAATTCCAGAATTTTCAAAGGGAGAAACCCTAAGGGTTAAAGATATAAAAATCCTTGAGAAGGAAACCACACCGCCAAAAAGGTACACGCCCTCCTCCATAGTGAGGGAAATGGAAAAGAAGAATCTCGGTACAAAGGCGACAAGGTCGCAGATAGTTGATATCCTCTTTAAGAGGGGGTATATCAGGGGCGAATCCATAGAGGTAACTCCGTTGGGAATGAAGGTTGTTGAGACTCTGGATAAATACTGCCCATTAGTTTTGAGCGAAACCCTAACGAGAAAATTCGAAAGGGAGATGCAGGACATAGAGGAGGGTAAGAGAAATAGCGAGGAGGTCATAGAGGAGGGTAAAAACACCATACTGAAAATTTCTGAGGAATTTAAGAAGAATGAAAAAAACATCGGTCTCTCACTCGCCGACGCATTCAGAAAATCCGGTAAGGAGGTATTGGGAAAGTGCTTAGAGTGTTCTGGAAATCTTGTCCTGAGAAGATCGAAATTTGGGGACTTCATAGGCTGCGATAACTATCCAGAGTGCAATTTCACAATCTCAATCCCGAAAGGTAATGTAAAGGTCTCCGGAGTTTGTAGAAAATGCGGTTACAGAAAACTGAAACTAATAACAAAAGGAAAGAGGAGAACTTTTGAATTCTGCATAAACCCCGACTGCCCGAGCAAGAAAAAGTGAAATTAAATTTATGAGCATCATAATAACCATAAAATTTATAAATATGACCTTTCTAATAATCATATATTACAAAAATGGAAATTCAAACCCTGGTAAGATTTAATGAGTGGTGGAAAACTGGAAATGTGCCAGAAGACTTGCTTGAGGGATATAAAAGACCACTATATGATGAAATTCTGAAGTATTTAGAGGATAGACAAGTACTTGCAATAATCGGCTTGAGGAGGGTTGGAAAAACAACTCTCATGTATCAATTGATACAAAACCTCTTAGAAAAAGTTAAAAAGGAATACATTCTTTATTTTTCATTTGATGAAGAGCAATTTGATATAGAAGATGTTTTAGAAACATACAGAGAATTTATACTAAAAGGAAATTGGAGGGAATTTGACAGAATTTATGTATTTTTTGATGAGATTCAAAAAGTGAATGATTGGCAAAATAAGATTAAGACATATTATGATTTATACCCAAATGTAAAGTTTATCGTATCTGGTTCTGCAAGTTTGATTATAGAAAAGAGGGTAAAGGAAAGTCTTGCGGGCAGGCTTTACGACTTTAATCTGGATTTATTGACATTTAAGGAATTCCTATCCTTCAAAAAACTCAAAATTCCCGATTTAGAATACAGATTATTTGATGAATTTGAGAAGATAGAAAAGGATTATAATAATTTAATATTATTTGAGTCCGATTTAAGAACATTGTTTAGTGAGTATCTATTTAAGGGGGGTTTCCCAGAGATTGTAGATGAAAGGGATGACAAGAAGATAAGAAGGTATATCAAAAATAGTGTCATAGATAAGATAGTATATTCAGACATCCCGAAGATATTCAAGATCGAGGAGCCAGAGGTCTTGATAATTTTGTTAAGACTTATAGCCAATACTCCAGGGCTATTGGTAGATTATAAAGGATTGGGAGAGAATCTTGGAAAGAATAGAAAAACCATGGCAAGATACTTTTACTATCTACAAAAGAGCTTCCTCGTTATTCTTTTATCAAATTTTAGTGGAAGTTTTCTCACCTCTGCAAGAAAATTGAAAAAAGCCTATATTACAGACACCGGAATTGTAAATACTCTAATGGATAGGGAAATTGACGATAGAGTAATTGGAATGTTAGTTGAAAATTTAATTGTCAGTAAATTGAAGGCAAAATTCTTCTATAGACGAAATTACGAAATAGACATAATAATTAAAGATGAAGAAATTTTACCAATAGAAATTAAATATCAAAGTCGAATTGATAGAAAGGATTTCAAAAGTATGGTGAGATTCTGTAAAAAATTTAAATTAAAGAGGGGAATTATAATAACGAAAGACCTATTGAGGTGTGATAAGAACAATGGAATAGAAATCCAGTTCATCCCCGCATGGTTATTCTTATTATACCTATAACATATCCTCCAACTGCGTAAACCCGGACTGCCGAGTAAGAAGA
>QMZM01000063.1 GCA_003663175.1 Candidatus Altarchaeales archaeon
AACTCGGAGAAAGATTAGATGCCGCTGCAAAGTATCTGTTCAGGAGTGTCCAGCTCGGAGAGAGGAGTGTTGAGTTGGGGGAGAGGAGTGTTGCTCTGGGGGAGAGGAGTGTTGAGTTGGGGGAGAAGAGTGTTGAGATTGGTGAGAAGATGTTGGAGAAGCAGGACAAGACTATTAGTGAAGTAACAAAGGTTGGTGAGAAAGTAGAACGGGGTTTCTCGAGGATGGACCAGAACTTCAAAACCCTGAGAGATGATTATGGTAGAATTTCCAAAACTATGGAGAAGATACTTGAGAGTATGGATAGAACATCTATGAGAACTGAACAAATCCTAGAAAGATTAACTCAACAACAAGAGAATTTTACGAAATCTATTGAGAAACTGACCGAGGCGATTCTAAAACTTGCTGAAAAATCAGTAAGATGACTCTTGTGCGTAGAAAAATTTATACACTCCGTATGGGTCAGATGGAACTCAATTTAGAACCTTCTTCGCACCGACATCAAGAATTATAATTTTTTCTCTCATATTCTCTATCAATCTGGACCTATGAATCAAATTCGATACATTTTCGATCCTTATGCTCGAATTGGAACTCAATACAAGAACCGCAAGATTTGGAGAGAATTCGAGGATTCTGAATAGATGTCCTAGAAGATTATCAAAATTTCCAAATTCAACGGTAAATGTTATATTTGGCTCCACCCATATCAAATCTATTTTTCCGAAATTTACGCCGTGTTTTATTATTGATGTGGATTCCCTCACCGTAAAGCCCAGTTTTTCGCCCAACTCCTTATAGAAGTTGATTATTGCTTCCCTATATCTAAGATTTGAATTTCTTATATATTCATCTAATTTATCAAAATCTGAAATTAACTCTATGATCTCATTCATTTCACTCAAATTTTTTGCAGAATTTTATCGCATTTGGAATCCTTTCAATGACATCTGTTGCGGTGAAATAATACCCATATTCCTCATATGCGAGATCGCCAGCGAGACCGCAGAGAAATGCTCCGGCACACGCGGCATAGAATAAATTTGACCTGCAAGATAATGCTCCAATAATCCCGGCGAGGACATCCCCGGTTCCACCTACACTCATGCCCGGGTTTCCGGTTTTGTTTAATTTTACTCTATCTTTACAGGCAATTATATCGGTTTTACCCTTTAAAACAACAATTGCATTTGTCTCCTCGGATAATTTTTTTGCAGATTCTATCCTATCCCCCAACTTAATATCAAATTCATTGCATAATATTCTAAATTCGCCCTCGTGTGGGGTTATTATTGTTCTCTCATTCAAGTGTTTTTTCTTTATTAATTTCAGAGCATCCGCATCAATAACCACGGGTGTATTTATATTCTTTAATAATTTTCTTATTGCATATTTTGTTTCATTTTCTGTTCCCAGACCATTTCCAATAACCATGGAATCAAATTTCGTCTTTAATATTTCCTTTATATCACCCTTATCGATGTAATATTCAGAATCTAAGGGTTTTACAATGATGTTCGGATTAAATATTTTGGAACTAACATAACTCGGACAGCATATGGTGCATAGGTCAACACCAGTCCTATATGCTGCCAGTGCAACCAACTCGGGAGTTTTAGAAAATTCTCTGCTTCCTCCAACAATGAGCAGTCTACCAAAATCACCCTTATGCTCTGTCCCAATTCTCTCTGGAATTGCCAGATACACATCTCCGGGGCCGCAGTATGTTTCTGCCTCCCTGGGGATTCCAATATCCGCAACAATTGCGTCCTTCACCTTTGGGAAATGAAATGAGATAACCTTGTCTGAATTTAGGCCCGGGGTTGGAACATCGACTGCCAATTTAAACGCAGTTGAGGAATTTATCATCTCAACTATGCTCTTTAATGGTTCTCTCAACTCTCCTTTTACACCTACCCCCACCAACGCATCGATGATGAGGTCAAATTCATCTAATTCTCTTCTAATTGATTCGCAATCCTTGGAGTCATTTATGAATCTAATTTCAATTCCCATATTCTCAATTATCTCAAGATTTTTTTGAGATTCTTCAGTTCTGTTTCCCTTAAATGTATAAACCCTTACCCTCTTACCCATGCCAGAGAGATGTCGAGCGGCGACTAAACCATCGCCACCATTATTCCCCAGTCCAGCAAAAATTGCAATTGAATCGAAATTTCTCGAGTGTGATGCAATCTCCTTTCCGGCATTCTCCATAAGAACTATCGTTTCAATTCCCAGGTATCTAGAATTCATATCAATTGCCTTGGAGATTGACAAATCCATCTTAGAACTATCCATAGGCCGGCATCATAACCTTTTTGTCCTCTCCTATGAGGTCTCTACTATAGAATTCAATATCTGCTTTTGTTATTGAGGGTCTTATCTTCCTCAGTGCTTCTTCAAAGTGTCTTCTCCCGACCCTTTCTGAGTTTATATCCTCCCGAAGTGCAATCATTGCCGCCTCTCTACAAACTGCTTCGATGTCTGCTCCGCTATAGTTCTTTGTTCTATCTGCCAATTCCTCTAAATTCACATCCTTGTCAAGGGGCATTCCTCTCGTGTGAATTCTGAAGATTTCAAGCCTCGCGTCTCTGTCTGGCGGAGGCACCAACACCTTTGAATCAAATCTACCAGGTCTGAGTAATGATGGGTCGAGGAGGTCTGGTCTGTTTGTTGCTCCAATAACAATAACATTTTCTAATGTTTCTATTCCATCCATCTCAGTTAATAATTGATTTACTACAGTCTCCGTGACATGAGAACCGCTATCAACATATCCTCTCCTTCTCGGGGCCAGTGCATCAATTTCATCAAATAAGATTATGGTGGGTGCGGTCTGTTTCGCCTTCTTAAAGACTTCTCTGATTCCCTTCTCAGATTCCCCGACCCACATAGAAAGCAATTCTGGACCCTTAACCGCTATTAGGTTCGCTTCAGATTCATTTGCCGCCGCCTTTGCCAATAATGTTTTACCGCATCCCGGGGGACCGTAAAGGAGGATTGCCTTCGATGGTCTTATTGACATTCTCTTAAATACACCTGGATATTTTATTGGCCATTCTACCGCCTCCCTAAGTTCTTGTTTTACCTTTTCTAAGCCCCCAATATCGCTCCATTTGACATCGGGTATCTCAACCAGTACCTCCCTAAGTGCAGATGGGCTCACACTCTTCATTGCATTTACAAAATCCTCCTTTTTTACCTTTAGTTCCTCCAGAACCTCTACCGGTATCTCATCCTTTGTTAGGTCAATCCTCGGCAATATCCTCTTTAATGCATTCATTGCGGCCTCTCTACATAATGATTCTAAGTCGGCACCAACAAATCCATGGGTTGAATTTGCAATTTCTTCTAAATCGATATCATCATCCAATGGCATACCTCTTGTATGTATCTGTAGAATCTCTTTCCTTCCATCCCTATCTGGAACTCCAATCTCGATCTCCCTATCAAATCTTCCCGGTCTTCTCAATGCCGGGTCTAAGGAATCGGGTCTATTTGTTGCACCGATAACAATAACATCACCTCTCGCAACCAAACCATCCATTAATGCCAGGAGTTGGGCAACTACCCTCCTCTCAACCTCCCCTCTGACTTCCTCCCTCTTTGGGGCTATTGAGTCGATTTCATCAATAAAGATGATCGCTGGGGAATTCTCCTTTGCCTCCTCAAATATCTCCCTCAATTTTCTCTCAGATTCACCATAGTATTTGTCCATTATCTCGGGTCCATTTAATGGCAGAAAATGGGCATTACTCTCACTCGCAACAGCCTTTGCAATCAATGTCTTTCCAGTTCCCGGGGGGCCGTAAAGTAGAACGCCCTTTGGAGGCTCGATTCCAAGTTTTTCAAATAATTCGGGGTGTTTCATGGGCAATTCGATCATCTCTCTAACCCTCGAGATCTCCTCCTTTAGACCACCGATATCCTCATATCTCACAGTTGGAGCCTCTGAAACTGCCATTGGCTTCTGTTTTATCTCCAATTCGGTAAAATTCTGAATCTGTACAATCCCCTTTGGGTCGGTCTTAACAACTCTAAATGGAATTGTCTGACTTAATACCCCGACAGACAATTTATCACCGATTGTAAACGGTCTTCCCAGGAGTCTCTGCTTTAGGTGAGATGCAAAATCACCACCAAAGCTGAGTTCGTGTCTCACCGGGGCAATTACAATCTTCCTTGCATTAACAACACTCGCCCTACTAACCCTCACTATATCGCCAAGTGATGATCCGGAATTCTCTCTTATGAGACCATCCATCCTTATTATGCCCAATCTATTATCTTGAATATGGGACGGCCATACAATTGCAGCAGTTGTCTTTTTGCCTCTTATCTCAACGATGTCGCCAGATGTAATTCCAAGGGTTCTCATTGAATATTCATCGATTCTTACAATGCCCCTTCCCACATCATTCTGCAGAGCCTCGGCAACCTTAAGTTGCAGAATCTTCTTCTCATGCATTTTGTCCCACTCTATAATTTCTCATCCTATATATTTATATGTAAATTTCATGGAAATAAAATCCTACCAATATCTATTCTTTGTAAGTTCCCTTATAAGAATTGTGGCATATGAACCCCTTGGGAGCGAAAATTGAATTACCACAGATAATTTTCCTTCATTCAATTTATCGTTCTCGATCGAAATTAATTTAAAATTCTTAAAATCTACAAAGCAATCTCTATACGAGCCCCTTGAACTCAATTCTGGCATTCTATTTACTCTAAAGTGTTCCCTCGATATTCCCTCCTCCTCGAGAATCTCCGATGTTATTTCATCAATTTCTGTTTCATAGCCGACTAATGGCAATTTCTCAACAAAAATTCCATCAATTATATACCTGCTGAGCGATTTATTGAATATATAACTCTGATATGCATGTATGAACATCATTCTTAATCTCTTTGGCAATCTCCTCAATGCTCCTATAAAGTCATTTGAATTCCTAACGAGAAAGTTCAACATCGCCTTCTCGTATCCAAGATACTTCGGGAATTTCCTAAGAGCGGATTTAAAATCCATATTCTCCTTTAAGATTGCTCTGGCATCTCTACTCTCTCTGCTCTCTTCATCAAAAACCTCCGCGATATAAAGCATAACAGCCCTCTCAAAATTTCCCTTCAGAATTTCTTTACCGACTAAATGCGTTATTGGTCTTGTTGTGCCGAATCTCTGCGGTCCGAAGAAATTCGGAATCTTTCCATCCAACTCGTTAATTATTCTTGAAATTCTGTCCACAATTTCGTCATGTTCTAGATCAATATTCCTAATCCTGATTGTGAATCTATTGCCCCAAAGGTCTCCAAGATTTATTCTCTCGTTTCTGTATTTAAAATCTCTGAGTACAATATCCGTTATCCTTATCTTCTCGAGGTCGTGAATCGATTTTCTCCACACCGAAACCCGTTGTGTTGTTACAGCCCTTTTATCCTTGGTTCCCGCAAAGCCAAATCTCTTTCTCGAAATCTTCAATCTCTTCGATATTTCCCTTATTGCCCTGAGCGTGTCCCAGTTTCTCTTCTGAAGTGTAAAATGGAGGTATTCCATCTCGGCATCATCGCAGATTTTATCAGAATTTGTTGCATTTGAATCAAAATTCAAATCCGCCTCAAGAATTCTGCCCTCCAAGGTTATCTCCTCAACTATGAAATCCTCTGGAATCTCCTTTATTCTACCACCAATTCCCAGAGTCTTGGATTTATAAGCTCCGATGCCAACCTCAAACTCGATGCGGGGTGGTTTTATCTTACTCATTTCTAAATTATTAACTATATGAAAAAATTAAATCATTATCAAAGGGAAGTGGATGAATATGACAGAAAATATGGATGGGATGTGGATAGAGCAAGCCATATTGTGTTGCATATGGCAGAGGAACTCGGTGAGATAGCAAGATTGATCCTGAGGAATGAAGGTTATAAGACGGAAAAAT
>QMZM01000064.1 GCA_003663175.1 Candidatus Altarchaeales archaeon
CCTCCTCCATCAGGTTGATTGAATTTTCAGATATGCTACCAGTCCACTGGAAAACAATTCTTTTGTTCCTATCAATCACGAAGTGTCTCGGGATGGATACAACACCATACTTTTTGAAGGCATGTAGGAGAAGCCAGGGTAATAGTAAACAACAATAGAGTTATTCTATCAGAATCCTTATCAGTGTCAATCTGTTTGTTCCAGAGTGTATCCCTTGTAAAGATTGATATAGGGGGTGGTATGAAATTAATGGAATAAACAGAATGCCAAATTTTCAACCTCCGTTTCCGGAGAGGGAAACAAGTGATTTACCCACCACTCTTAACAGAATCATCCTGAGTTGCACCACTTTGTGCCTAATCTTTTCCATCGGGGATTAAATTATATCTTGACAAAATCGTATTTTTATTTATGACTAAAAAAAGGAGGATCTTATGATAAGGTGGTTAAAATCTAAAATAGTAAGGCTTATCTATCTATCTATTTATTTATCATTGCCAGTTTTTTCATTTGGTCCAATGACACATGTATATGTTTCAAGAAATATGAAGGATATCTGGCAGGATTATGACCCTCAATTTTACAACATCCTTTTAGCATCTGAGACAAATTCAGACGAGACAACATACGAACAGATGGTTCAGAAATTCTATTATATTGGGACAACACTACCAGATATGTTTGATTATCAGGATGCAATTTCAACACTTCTTTATCATTTGCGTCTATCATTTCTCCTTCTTGGTCCTACTGCATGGGCGCAACTGGAATTGCAGAGACCAAATATATATGTTCAAGGGCACACGGTTGAGAATACACAAACCCGTATAATTTTTATAGATCCACCACCAAATCAGAATATAGTGAAATTAAGGGAGATGGTTGAATATGCAAAAAATCACAACTGGACACCTTATGAAAAGGCATTGATATATGGTTGTTATGTCCATTGTCTTGAGGATATAATAGCACATATGATATTACAGCCTGGAACATATGGGTATGGGAGGAACATCGACTCACCAATTCTTATTGACAGGGATATTCTTGGTGCAGGAGAAATGCTTGAAGAGATGTTTACAGAGACGCATATTCCTGACTGGAATTTCACACAGTCAATATTATTTTCAGGTTTTGAACATGAACCGGGGATATTTGGAGGGGATTATGTTACACGTAGGACAATGTTTGGATTTTTCAAGGAGTATAGGGTTGACCCTTTCCCCTGGAACACATATTATATGGGTTTTCAGGATTCAAACTTTGTTCCTGTTCAGAAGTTTGTTGAGGCGGCACAGGCAGTAGGATATAACATACAGAATCTAACAAGGGAGAGGCTTGAGGCATATATACACGGATGGGGAATAATTCTTTTTGGGGTATATGGGTTTTGTCGTGATGGTTCAAATATAGGTGGTATTGCATCACATCCGAATTGGACTCTTTTACAATCATTAAATTATGTTTCAAGTCTTATAGACCAATCTGTTTTTTTCCTTGATGGTAGGGCAGAATTAGTTGATAATCTATTATCGGATCTTCTTGCAACATATGTTCTATTAAGACCATTTATAATGACTGCAACTATTCCAGGTCCTCTCCCTGTAAATATAGGAATCCCTTTCATCTTTCTGCTTGATCAAAAATTATTACAATGTTCAGCATCCCTCAATTTCCCGATTGTGAGTTATATTGAAAATCCACAACTGTTTTCAGGTATAAAAAGTTGTCTCACACCTTATCATCCTGAAATAATAGATAAGGTTGAATCTACATTATATTATTATGATTCATATTCAACAACAAAAAAACCAAATTATAGAAGCACATATTCAGACCAGATAAATGAGATATTGCATTTTAAAAATTTTATAAAAAGTATGATAAATGGTGGGGATTTTATATGGTATAATCTTGATGAGGATAGAAATCCATTTAATGTTTTTCATACATCAAGGAAATCTGGTATTCTTGGTGGGATGTGGGATGTTGATTATTCAAGGGAATATTATTATCAGCCTGGTATATTCAAGATGCATTTTGAGGATAATGGGAATGTTGTTTATACAGGAAAGAACGCTGAACTTGATGTCCCTTCCTATGTGAACCTGAGATACGATATAATACCATTTGGCAAGACACTTGTTTTAATTAAAGGTAATAGAGTAGATACTAATGGAATAGAAATAGCCACAATAGGTATTCAAAATAATAATTATGTTCATCTCAATCTCACATATCCTATAAATCTTTATGAACCGATAAATAATGGGATAGAGGAGATATACTTTGAGGTATGGACATACGATAAACAAACAGGTAAAGTTCGTCAGAAGATGCTATCATCTGATTACAGGGAGGGGTATTATTCAACATCTGGCATATACAACAATCCGTTATACAGGGATTCTTTATTCAAGAATGGTAATCCATATAGATTATCAGGTGAAAATCCAATAAGTAATCCAAAGAGATACTGGCCTTATGTGCTTCCGATAAATCCCGTTTTAACAAAGATTGCAAGACCTGAAAATCTGAATGCAGAGGTAATAGGGACAGACCCTATCTCTGTTAGATTAACATGGATTGATAAATCAAATTATGAGGATCACTATATCCTTGTAAGGGGTGAGTTAGGAAGTGATTACAACTGGTCAGTTGAACTTCCTCAGAATACAACATCATACATAGATACTACTATACCAGATTCTTCAAAATCTTATTGGTATAAAATATGTTGTAGGGGCCAGGGTATCTATTCAGAATGGTCAAATCCAGAGACATTGAAGATTGATAAAGATCCACCTGTCTTATCATTCGTAACACCATACAATAATTGTGTTATAAAAAAGGGAAATGTGAGAGTAACCTGGGATATACAAGAGGAATTTGCTATGCATAGTTGCACATTGTATTATCCTTTAAACAAGAAGATAGGTGTTCCTGGATGGACAAATTATGTTAATGTTCCTTTTGAGTGTGAAGGTATAGGTGGTGAATATAAAATAAGATTAAAAGGGATAGGCAATGCAGGGAATGTAGGATATGCTGAAATAAGAGTTGCGGTATTTGACCCTGAAAACACGAATATGTCAATTTCTTATACAATATCACCAAACAATTATGTAACTATCACTACATCTAATGGCATTTTTAACAGGGTCTATTCAAGACATTCCAATCTCCTTGTACTACCTTCAGAACAATCTAAAGAAAAATGGATAATAATTTATGATAATTGTGCACACCCGAGAAATACTTATACAGACCCTCACCAGCTTGGTGGATCTTTTGGTGAAAGCGCTGAATATTTTGTCTGTTCTTATAGTTGTTCAGATACGGGGCATTTTTCTATGGTCTCAAATATTATATCAACATATAGTATCCCACAATGTCCGTTACTTTATATACTTACAGATACGGGATATGTGTTTGAGAACTCCCTTTTACCAAGATGTGAATATATACAGGAAGATTACACAGATTATTATAAATTTTTGAATAAACCTAAGGAAGACACGATAGAGCTGCAGATAATAGAAAACAGAGATATAGTATTTATAGACTGCATAAAAATAATCACAGTTGACCATCCAGCAGGTTTGGATGTTGGAATATTACCAGATGGCGAGATAATATCCTACAAGAAAACAAATGCAAATTACAGGGCAATAGATAATAACGGGAGGGATTGGACAGATTTAGTGAAGAGAGAAGGTAAGGGTGAATGGAGGGGAAGAAGGACAGATTGGCTTCTTATAGACTATGAGCCATGGAATTTCTCAAATTACATTATTGCAACATTAAGACCAGAAAAGACACCAATAGAGATAGCGATGAATTATGTTTACACAAGGGCAAAGGAAGCGGATTATGTTATATCAGTTCCAGAGACATTATTTAAGATAATACCACAGGAAACACTGGGTATAGTTGATTACATAGGTTTCATAAGGAGGCTTCCTGATTCAAATTTAATGATAAAAGAATGTGAAGGGATAGAGATACCTGATGAGATAAAAGAGGAAGATGGTGATTATTATGTGATAAGGAAGAACGAGAAGATTTATCTAAGTTTTAAAGAACCTGAAAAGGATAATCAGGGATTTGAAAGGGAATATGTGATAAAGATAAAAGGGAGATATGAAAAAGGCGTATTAAAAGCAAGTTTAAACAGAAAGGAAACGAAGAGAATAATAAAAGATGAATGGTCTGTCTTACCATTATCAAGTTTCATATTTATAAGATACGAGAGCGACAAAGAGAAAAAGATAAATGTGTATATTTACGATATTACAGGAAGGAGGATAAAAGAAAGTATTTTCAATGTGAATGAGGGTTCAAATGATATAAGGATAGAATGGGCAAAGAAAGGAATATATTTTATAAGGATAGGTGAGAGGATGGAGAAATGCGTTATTATAAGATAATAATTATTTTTATTCTATATTTATGTTCCTGTCCAGGGAAAGAGATAGAGATATATGACCCATTGAAAGACCCGAGGAATATCACAAGGAATAAGGGGGTATCAACATCTCCAGAAATAAGTGTTGATAGGAATGGGAATGTATATATTGCATGGATAGATACGGAAAGGGGGTCTGCCACCTTATATGAGTATGAATTGTTTTATAAAGAAAGGATAAATGGGGAATGGAAGGAGACCGAGATATTGTCTTCAGAGCATTCACTTTTGCTATACAAGAAGGCACTACTTGTTGATGATAATGGTGATGTTCATATTGTTTATTCAGAGCCAGTATCAGATGTTGAGGTGAGGTCATTTTACAGGATGAAGAGGAATGGAAATTGGAGCGAGAAATACGATGTTGCAGGAGGAGAGATACTGACAGGAGATCAAGCAAGCATATGTAAGGATGATTTAAATAACATATATTTTTATGACCCCTGTTGCTTTACGAAGAAGGTGAATGATGTATGGGGGGAGAAGGTTTATATTAATAGAGGATATAGTAATCCTGATATGTTTGTAGAGGGTGATGGGAAGGTTCATATAGTTGGAGAAATAGGGATGGAAATAGAGTATATTTATTCACCAGATGGAGGTGGGAACTGGGAAGGTCTTTATCTTTTTCCAAGGGCATACAATGAATACGATGTAAGGCCGGGTGTTTGTGCTGTAAAGGGTAAGGTTTATGTTGCATGGACAAGGACAAGAGAAGGGAAGATAGCGGGGACTTATATCTCTGTTAAAGATACGAACGGTGTATGGAGTGAACCGAAGGAGATAATAGGAGAGGAGACAAAACCACTTGATGTTTTATTGAGGACAGATGGAGAATATCTTTATTTAATGGAGAACGAGATTATAGATGGGAATTGTGAGTTTATAATCTACAGGATGGATGTTAATACAGGTGAATTAAAAGGGGTAAATATCTCAAATACAACCGAGGAAGGGACAACCTCATTGATTGGGTCGTTTGAAGTGAAGAATAACACTATATATTGTGTATGGGCAGAGAAATACGATGACTATGAGATTGATATTTTCTATGATGAGATACCTGTATCTGTATTTGATGAGTGAAGCTCTATTAGAATAGTAGAAAAATAATTTATAACACTTTTGAAATTTCCTTTTTATTTAATTTTAACTTGACAAACTTTGTATTCTTAATATATTACAAACACATAAAAATAGGAGGTAATAACATGGCAAAGGCAAAGTTTGAGCGGAAGAAGCCCCATGTTAATGTGGGGACAATAGGGCA
>QMZM01000065.1 GCA_003663175.1 Candidatus Altarchaeales archaeon
ATATAATTCTGATAACTTCACGGTCATTCCCGGGATCGAGGTATCTGCCATAGAGGGGCATATACTCTGCTTGGGAATTACAGAGAAGATCGAGTCTAAAATTCCCGCGAGAGAGGTAATAGAAAGAACCCACGAACTTGGGGGAATTGCAATTGCGGCCCATCCCTACGACTTAATAAGGAGTGGCGTGGGAGATTTAATTTTCAGTTTAAATTTTGATGCGGCGGAGCTATATAATGGCAGAACGCTCATCACCAGGAATAGACCATCTGATGTCATGAGGAATTTAAATATTCCGGTGGTTGGGGGGAGTGATGCCCACTCCATCGAGGAAATCGCCACAATAACAATGATACTTGACAATGACCCATTAGAATCGATAAGAAGGGGCGATGTAGAGATTGTTATTAATGATAAAAAACTTAATCTAATAAAATCATATATACTCAGAAGATTCAAAAATTTCCTTGAATTATAAAAAATGAAAATCGATGTTGGCATACTTGGAGCAACTGGGATGGTTGGACAGAGATTTATTCAGCTCTTAGAAGGGCATAAGTGGTTCAACATAGAGGAACTCTTCGCATCTGAGAGGAGTGCGAATAAGCCATATAAGAAGGTCGCCAAGTGGTATCTCGATAGTGATATTTCAGAGGATATCAAAGATATCGATGTGCTTCCATTGAATAGGGATTCAATAAGAAATACTTCCTGCGATTTGATATTCTCTGCAATACCCTCGGATATTGCTAGGGAAGTGGAGGCGCTATTTGCTCGGGAAATACCCGTATTCAGCAACACAAAAACATATAGAATGGAGAACGATGTTCCACTAATAATCCCGGAGGTAAATCCAGAGCATCTTTCATTGGTTGAGATTCAGAGGGAAAAGAGAGATTGGAATGGATTCATTGTCACAAATCCAAATTGCACAACGATCGGATTAGTTATACCATTAAAGCCAATAATGGACAATTTTGGCTTGGAGATGGTTAATGTGACAACATTACAGGCATTAAGTGGTGCCGGCTACTCTGGGGTTCCATCGATGGCAATTCTTGACAATGCGATTCCATTTATATCCGGAGAGGAGGAGAAGGTTGAAACTGAGCCATTGAAGATTCTCGGTTCGCTTAGAGATGGAAAAATTGAATTTGCCAAGTTTGAGATATTTGCATCTTGTACCAGGGTGATGGTCAGGGATGGCCATTTAGAGAGTGTATTCGTCAATACAAAAAATGATTTCACAATAGATGAATTAAAGGAGATACTATCTAATTTCGAATCTGAGCCCCAGAGACTAAACCTCCCAACCGCACCAAAAAGACCAATAGTTGTGAGAGAAGAGGATGACAGACCTCAGCCACTTTTCGATAGAGACTCTGGAAATGGTATGAGTGTTGTTATCGGTAGAATGAGGAAGAATAAGGAAAGATGCGTTAGATTCTTCTGCTTAAGTCACAACACGATAAGGGGAGCGGCAGGAGCAAGTATATTGAATGCCGAATTGGCGTATAAGAAGAATTATCTTAAATGATTCGAGAACCATTGGCAGAATTTATAAAATGCATTTCTTCTATGAGAAATTCTATCCTTCATCTCGGGGTCTTCGGCAAATGTCTTGTCAAGGGATTTGGGTATAAATATCGGGTCGTATCCAAAGCCAGCAGTTCCCCTCTTTTCCTTAGAAATTGTTCCACTAATTCTGCCCTCAAAAATCCTTAGCGTTGAAGAATCCTTAAAGCCAATTGCAGTTATAAATTCGGCATCCCTATTGTCTGAATCTTGAAGCAATTTAAGTATTCCCTCACAACCAATCTTTTTATAGACATACGCAGAATATGGTCCAGGGAAGCCATTCAACGCATCAATAAATAATCCCGTATCCTCAACAATGACTGGCTTTTTGATCCTCTCAAATACAAATTTAACCCCTTCCGCGGCAATTTTGCGTATGTTCTCATCCCTAATCTCGGGATAATCCACATTTATCTGCTCGAACCTTATACCAAATTCTCTCGCTATTTTGTTTCCCTCTCTAACCTTGTGCGGATTAGATGTCGCAAAGAGTATGGTTTTCATTTCCGTTGAAATTGGTATTAACTTGGAAATTGGTATTAACTTGGGGGGTGATATATAAAAAATAAGATAAAAATTAATTAGTATTGTAGATCGGAAATGAAGTATATTGTTGTGACCGGCGGTGTGCTTTCCGGGTTGGGAAAGGGTGTAACAACGGCATCCATCGGACGCATTCTCAAGGATCATGGATATTCTGTAATACCGATAAAGATCGATGGTTATGTTAATGTGGACCCTGGAACGATGAATCCCTATGAGCATGGGGAGGTGTTTGTTCTTGATGATGGTTCCGAGACTGATCTTGACTTGGGACATTACGAGAGATTTCTGAATGTAAATCTAACGAGGGAATCGAACATAACAACCGGTCAAATCTATAAGGCAGTTATAGAGAAGGAGAGGAGGGGGGAATACCTGGGAAAGACTGTGCAGATTATTCCACATGTGACGGATGAGATAAAGTGTAGATTGAAGGTGTTTGATGGAAAGGCAGATGTTGTCTTAATTGAGGTTGGAGGAACCATTGGGGATATGGAGAATATGATATTCATTGAAGCACTGAGGCAGATGAGTAGAGAGCCAAATAATGAATTTATGTTTATCCATCTCTCATATGTCCCGACCATAATTAGTGGTGAACAGAAGACGAAACCAACTCAACACTCTGTAAGGGAATTACAAAGCTTGGGAATTCAACCAGATGTCATTATCGGTAGATGTAAAACAAAACTCAAGAAAAGAACGAGGGAGAAGATTGCGCTCTTTTGCGGTGTCAAGCCAGAGAATGTGTTAAGCAATCCCGATGTCGATGATATCTATCTATTGCCGTCATTGTTCAAAAAACAGAATTTAGCAAACATAATAATTAAAAAATTAAAATTACGGCACAAAATGACATATTCGTTTAAATGGGACACATTGGTTGAGAAATTACACACCTATGACAAGGAGGTGATCATAGGCATTGTCGGTAAATACACTGGCTTGGAGGATGCATATATAAGCATAAAGGAGGCATTTAAGCATGCCGGGGCAATAAACTCGTGCAGAGTAAATTTAAAATGGATTGAGGCGGAGAGGATTGATGAGATGTGCTTGGGGGATTGTCATGGCATACTCGTTCCCGGGGGATTTGGACCGAGGGGTGCCGAAGGAAAGATAAATGCAATTAAATATGCGAGAGAAAACAACATACCATTTCTTGGAATTTGTTTTGGTTTTCAACTGGCTGTTGTAGAATTCGCAAGAAATGTCTGTAATCTTGAGAATGCAAATTCAACCGAGGTTGATCCAGATACACCACACCCCGTTATTGACTTAATCCCGGAACAGAGGAACATCTCCGATAAGGGTGGAACCATGAGGCTTGGTTCCTATCCGTGTAGATTAAGAAGGGATTCATTGGCGTATAAATTGTATAAGAAAGACATAATCTACGAGAGGCACAGGCATAGGTGGGAGGTAAATCCAAAATATGTAAGAGTTCTTGAGGAGAATGGTCTGATATTCTCTGGAATTTATGAAGAAAGAAATTTGATGGAGATCCTTGAACTTCCAGAGCATCCATATTTCATTGCATCTCAATTCCATCCCGAATTTAAGTCAAGGCTCGAGAGTCCGGCACCATTATTTGTCGGATTAGTTGAGTCTGCATCGCGGAGAGCATAAAATTCAATTTTTAAGGATTCAATTTTAATGGATTTATGCAGAATGGAGATAAAGGGTTTATTTACTGCAATTGTAACACCATTTGACAAAAGGGGCAATTTGGATGAGGAGGGTCTGAGAGAGAATATAGAATTCCAGATAGAGAACGGAGTGGATGGGATCGTGGCGGTTGGAACTACCGGGGAGTCGGCAACCCTGACTGAGGAAGAACACAAGAGGGTGTTGGAGATTAGCCTCGACCAAGTAAATGATAGATGTCTCGTTATCGGTGGAACCGGGAGCAATAATACAGCGGAGGCATTGAATTATACAAAACACGCATATGATATAGGTCTCGATGCTGTGCTGATGATAACCCCCTACTATAATAAACCAACCCAGGAGGGACTGTATAGGCATTATAAAAAGATTGCTGATAGCATTGATATCCCGATAATCCTCTACACGGTTCCGAGTAGAACGATGGTAAACATTGAGGTTGAGACCACAAAAAGGCTCTCAGAGATTCCGAATATAGTCGCCATAAAAGATGCCTCCGGAGATCTGAATCAGGTTTCGAGGGAAATTATGGAATGCGGAGGGGACTTCTCTGTACTATCCGGAGATGATTCCCTAAATCTACCGATAATAGCGCTCGGTGGAAAGGGCGCGATATCCGTTGCCAGTAATATCGTTCCAAAAATGATGAGTGAATTTATCCATTCCGCATTAAATGGAGATTTCAAAAGAGCAAGAGAATTGCATTATAGGCTATATCCATTGTTCAGGGTCCTATTCATAGAGACCAACCCGGCTCCAGTTAAGGCTGCGATGGAGATGATGGGCATGCCGTCTGGAAATCCAAGATTGCCATTAGTTGAGGTTAGTAAAGAGAGCAAGGAAAGAATAAAGAATGTCCTTGAGAGTTTGAATCTTCTATAAATATGAAACTTCTGACTCTTGAACTTGAGAATTGGTCGCTTCATGAGCATTTGAGGATTTCACTTGCAAATGGTCTGCAGATCGAGGGTAGGAACGGAACCGGAAAGAGCAGCATCCTTGAGGCAATTAGATTTATATTTGCAAAGGATTCGAGGAGATATAAGAGGAGGATAAGACACGGCACTCGAGGTTCAACCGTCAGGCTCTGGTTTATAAAGGATAACAACGAGTATATGGTTGAGAAGAGGATATTCTTGAATAGAAAATCAACGGCAAGGATTCTTATGAATTCAAAACTGATTGCCGATGGTCCAAGTTCTGTATATAATTATCTTAGGGGGATACTACCGGAGGATATAATTGATAGGTTGGTATATGTTCCGCAAGGAGAACTGGTTGAATTTATTGATGAACTCGCATTAAAGGGCGGAAGGCAGAAATTGGATTCACTCCTCGGACTTGATAAATTTGAGAATGTTGATAAGGGAATTAAGGAGGAGATTTCCGAACTTAAGGGAAAACTCGAAATTCTGGAAAAGGAGATTATGAAGTACCCAGAGGATGCGGAGGAGAAATTTAGAGAAATGATTCGTGAGATGGAAGTGGAGATAGGGAAGATGAAATCCGAAATGATGAAACGGAAAGAAAAGGTAAAGAGGCTCGAGGTCAGGAGGGACGATCTTCTCAAGAAGATGAATGAATTCGAAAAATTGGAAAAATTGATGAACGAATTGAACAATAAACTAAATTCGATAAATCTGGAAATTGTGAAGAATGAGACCACTTTAAGGTCACTAAATGAGAAACTTGATACGATAGATAAAAAAGTAAGGGAGATGGAGGAATTAAAGACCAGGGAGAGGGAATTGAGGAATTATCCGAGGATGAGGGAATTCCTACTGGAATTGGAGATGAATGATAAAAGGCTAAAGGAACTGGGCGATATTGAAGAGGAAAAGACATCAATTGAGAGAATGAAGGAAAGAGTCAAGGAAATCGAACCACTGAAGGAGAGGAAAGATGAACTTGAGAGAAGGATAAATGAACTTGAGAAAAGGATTGCA
>QMZM01000066.1 GCA_003663175.1 Candidatus Altarchaeales archaeon
GTTAAAAAGGAGGGTCATAAATGGTAGTATGATAGTTCATACCAGTTCCTTCTTTTTTTATTCCAGAAATTCTGCTAAGAATCAGCCTAAATCTTTAATCTGTGAAATTCAGGATATATAACATGGAAATTGAATGTATCTACGATTTTGTAATGGCTAGATTATCTGAGAATAATGAGGCTCTCTTAGTTCGATGAATGTTGTTGAAGAGACATTTTTCAAATTATTATATATGGAAAACGGAACGTATTTAAACTCTCACCAAGCGAGGACTCCACAATATCAGTCATCCATCCTCATTTTGGATTTGGGGGTTCATGTTGGGTGGAGGTAATTATTAATATCTTATCTCAAATTCATCATATTCATGGGTTGGCTTCTCAATCCTCACATCAACATTTGAAACAGATGCAAGCACCGGCCCCTTATGACACCATTCGATCATTTCCCTTACCTTTTCCTCCTCTCCTTCGAATACCGCTTCAACCCTACCATCTGCTAGGTTTCTTACCCAACCCTTTAAGCCAAGTTCCCTCGCCTTATCCCTTGTACTTGCTCTGAAGAAAACTCCCTGAACCCTTCCAGAGATATAGACATGCGCTCTAATTATCATTTTCATCACATCATAAATTTAATAAATGTTTATTTCCTATGTTAACATTCTTCAGATATTTCTTTGCGGTGTTATAGCATTCCTCAACTTGTCTTCTCGGGGTTATTGGTAGGTCGGACATATAGAATGATGGATGAAATACTAATAGAGAATAGGGAATCTCCGAATTTAAATCTGATATAAATTTTGCAATTTTTTCAATTTCTATCGAATCCACATATCCTGGGACCAAGAGGGTTGTCGCGGTAATAACTGGCTCTTCTCTCTTATGATAGAATTCATTTACAATCATTTCAAAATTCTCATATGCCCTTTCATTTGATACACCGGAGAGTGCGATTGATAGTTCTGGAGTAAATGCCTTCAAATCAAATTTCACATTTCCGCCGCTAAGCAATGAAATCTCCACAGCTCTTCTTACGAGATTTTCATTACCACAGCCATTCCATTCCCAGCATATCCTTATATCGCTCCTCTCCCGAATTATCTTTTCAGAAACATTTATGGCAAATGGTAAGTGGGGCTCGGGTGAGCCACCAAAATAGCATATACACGAGATTCTTTCGTTCTTTAGCACATAATCTATAAATTCATTTGAATTTATTCTGAATCTATAGCTTATATTCTTGTGTGATGAATTTTGACAGAATATGCAATTAAAATTGCAACCATAGAAGAAAACTGCCAGATTGAATTTTCCAATTTCCCTGCTTCCCGAACAGAACCACGATGCACAACAGTTTGTTGGCAACGGGTCGAGATATTTGTATAGAATTCCGTATTCTCCATTTGGAATTAATCTTCCATTTAAATTTTGTCTGACACCACAGTATCCCACCTCTTTATTAATTAATTGACATTCATTTGAGCATAATCCACATGGAATCCCCCCTTGACTTTTTGGTGGATTTATGGGTAGATTAAATTTCTCCCTAATTTTATAGTGGGCATTCTCAACATAGTAAGAACTCTCTGACTTATTCCTTATACAATCAACACATACCTGTAGGATTTCTGATACATAGGAATCGCCTTTACATATCCTACACTTCATCATATTCAATTTTTATTGGAGAGATTTGGGGTAATAGATTAGCCTATAATATATTGCCCATATACTCTGCCTTACCCTCCTCTTTTAGTTCTTCCTCTATTCTGAGGAGTTGATTATATTTTGCATTTCTTTCCGACCTGCATGGTGCTCCAGATTTTATCTGACCCGTTCCCAAGCCCACAACCAAATCTGCAATGAATGGATCCTCAGTTTCACCAGAGCGATGAGAAACCATGACATTCCATTCACTTTTCAATGAATATTTTGCAGCCTCTATGCTTTCTGTAATTGTACCTATCTGATTTATCTTGAGAAGGAGGGCATTACACGCATTGCTCTTTACAGCCCTCTTGATCCTTTTTATATTAGTGACCAATAAATCATCACCAACTATCTGAACCTTCTTGCCAAATTCTGTTGTGAATTCTATCCATGAATCCCAGTCATCTTGGGAGAATATATCCTCTACCGAGATAATCGGATAATTTGATATCAAATCAGAATAGAATCCAATCATATCATTCCTATCCATTTCACTACCATCGAGAATGTATCTACCGTTACTGTAGAACTCCGATGCGGCCGCATCAATTGCAAGTGATATATCGTCTTCGTATCCCAATTCATGAATTGACTTCAGGATCAATCCTATTGCATCCTCTGTTTTATTCAGTGGTGGTGCAAAGCCACCCTCATCACCAACATTGATGGCATTTTTTCCATATCTCTTCTTTATCGTCTCTTTTAATGTGTGGTATATTTCAGAGCATATGCGAATCCCTTCACCGAGGCTGTTTGCCCTGGTTGGCATTATCATAAATTCTTGGATTTTGAGATCGTTTCCCGCGTGCTTCCCACCATTTATTATATTCATTGCGGGCGTTGGCAGAATGAGTGTCCCATTTCCCACGATTTCTGCAATTCTCTTATATAGAGGAATATTCATCTCTAATGCAGACGCCCTTAGAATCGCCATACTCACTCCAAGGATAGCATTTGCTCCAAGATTTGACTTGTTTTCCGTTCCATCCAATTCGATCATTAGTTCATCAATCTCGCCCTGTTCCCTACAATCCATTCCAATTATATTCTTTGCTATTATGTCATTAACATTCTCCACAGCCCTTCTAACACCCATTCCAAGAAATCTATCATCATTATCTCTCAGTTCCAATGCCTCGTGTTTCCCCTTGCTTGCACCAGATGGAACCATGGCTCTTGATATTCCATTTTTTGTCTTTACTTCAACCTCAACTGTCGGATTTCCTCTCGAATCCAAGACCTCACGAGCCTTTACAGATAGAATTTCAAATTCATTTGTCATTCTAATTACAATTTAATTAATGATAATTAATGAAGTTAGAAAAATAAAATAGAAAAATATATATTCTGTAATACTCAATTAGTTAATGTGGTGGGTTTTATGGACAGGGATCTGCTCGAACTCAAGAGGAGATTGGAGAGCGAGTTTGAGGAATTAGATAACATGGAGATGGAAGAGGGAAAAGAGAGCATAGAGAACATAGATAGGGAGGATACCCAAACTGAGATTGAGTGTTCATTTGCTCTAATGGAAAATCATAGAGAGAACGCCCACAAATACTTCCTATCCAAGAGAGAGAAGGGGATATTTGGGCGTGGAGAAGAGATCGCCGAGATTGGGCTGAGATATGCCCCCATTGGCAAATTTGAGGTCGTGAAGAGTATTAGATTAAAGAAGGGTATGATAATCACTAGAGAGATTCAGAAGGATATAAGGAATTATTTTTATGTGAGCATGAGCACAAAGGATATATTCTTTGTTAGAGTTGACAAGATGAGGAAGCAATTAGTGAATTCTGACATTTTATGTATATTGGAGAGACTGCCTGAGAATGCAAGAAGCCTCTTATTAGATTTTGTTGAATTCAGGAAGTTTAAATTTAGTCAGTTACGAAATCCCGTTGATGAGGAGGCAAGAATAATTCTGATGCAGATGGATCTAATAGAGCTAGATAAATCGGTTTCAGGCGTTGTTAAAGACGTTCTAAAGGAGGCAATTGGGGATTACTGGGGCATTGGAGATTATGATATGAAATTGAAGTTCTATTTTCCGAGATTTAGTGATAAGACATTCGATCTCGCCAAATTTATAGAAATTCGGAATTCTGTAGATAACTCAATTGAAAGGGATCCGATCGAATTTGATTCTGAGGAGATTTCATATTCTCTGGGAGAGTTATTTAACGGAACCGCATATTTCAATGAGATCATATACATGCCCTATTACTTCTGCAGATATGTAAGCGGGGATGAGACCGAATCAGAACGCTACGAATTATACTTCCCGGTGAAATTTCTTTAGAAAAATTTCTTTAATTAAATTTAATTATCTAGTTCTGACCGCAATTCCATAATCAAAATCAATAACTTCTCTTGGCGATAGCATTAATGTGCCAATGGCTATGAGATTATCATTACCATCAACAACAAGAACCTCATCCCTTGCCCTGAGGTTTTTATCTATATCGATAACAAACTTTGCAAACACACTCTTTCCTTCTCTTATAAATGGAACTGCGTCATCATCCACCACAACCCTCAACAATGGAAACGAAAACCTTCTCCTTAATCTCTCAGCCAATCTCATCTTTGGGATTATAAAGTGGTCAGATGCCCTTACTGAAGCAACAATTTCATTATTTTCATACACATACCTTATTCTTCCACTCTTCGACCTCTTTATCCTAATTCTACCCGGTTTAATTACCTCGGATGCGTTAGAACCAAATTGATATTCTAACATTCTCCCGAATATTTCAAAATCTGACAAATTTAAATCTCTATACGCCTTAATTAATTCATTTCTTGAAATTAGTGAGATGAAGGGATACATCTCCACAATCTCTATTGGAACATCTCCGAATGGCTCTATCCTTACCATATTTCTTGATGATACCCTCTTTATCCTCTCCCTGACATTCACGACCTCGGTTCTATGCCTCGATTCTCCTCCAAGATAAAAAAATCCCGATTTTTTTGTTATTGGATCCAATCTCGATAGGAATTTATTATGTCTCATTAACCGCTTTAAAGCCAAGAGGAGACTTGGATGGGCTCTTGCCCTAACACTCAACAATTCCCACAGTGAATTTTCCCTTATCGCTTGCTTAATTCTTCTCAACTCCTCAATCGTTACATAGAGATTATGCCTTGCTAACTCTCTAATTTTTTCATTAATCGGCAACTCTCCAAACTCCTCGACATCATATTTCTCACAAACCGGACACGAACACGGTAAATAATGCAATTTTTCAATCCTTTCCGTTCCGTATTCGGTCATATATCTCAAATCCATTGCGTAGAGAGCATAAGATGCGGAATCAAATAAGTCGCATCCAAGAGAAATTGCAAATGCGAGTGTTATTGGATGTCCCAAGCCAAATGCATGAACTACTCTACTGAGTGGCAGATTCTTCTTTACAACCGCAATAACATCAATTAGCTCAGAAAATCTATAATCCTCCATCAATCTCACAATTCCGCCAATTGCACACAACGAAAATCTTTTTCCAATCTCTCTTGCAGATTTTCTTCTTAAGTCTGGGAACAATGAGCCTTGAATCCCGGCATTGACAACGAATTTTGCGTTCTCGGCTTCTTTTGCTCTCATCAGTGTTAATTCAAGTTGCTCCACCGCTCTCGGTTTATATGCATTTGGCAGAGTTGGTATATCAAGGAATGAGCCAATATCCGTTCCAATGTCCTCTTGGAATTTTATTATCTCCTTATTGCTTACAGAGACACTGCCATATTGCATTAACTGATACGACCCAGAATCAGTTGCAATAATACCATCAAAATTCAGAAATTTATGGATTCCCTTTTCAATTACCCTTTCTCTGATATTGGAATTTTTATATAGGATGTAGGAA
>QMZM01000067.1 GCA_003663175.1 Candidatus Altarchaeales archaeon
GCAGCAGCTCTCGCAGCCGACGAACCTGCAGGTCCAGCCCCAACAACCAGAACATCACACTTAATTACCATTTTGATTTACTTATAATAGGTCTACTGATGCTATAAACCTTGATGCTGAGACTATATTGCTCCACAAGGAGATACATCATATCGAAGAATAGGAAGGCGAAGAGGTATAGATATTGGAAGAATCCAAAAATAGTTAAGAATAAAACTCCCATCTTCATTGCAGATCTATGAATAAAGAATTTCTCTACAAATTTTTTTGGTGCGGAGTTATAGGGATTTCCTCTATTATAATTACTTAGTCTTTTCATCTTTTTTCTTTTGTCAGCCCAGTCATTTCCTATCTCATCCATAATCCCGGAGAGGGTCAGAATTCCAAACGGAATCCATTCTATTTTCATGATTCCATGGAAGATTACTGGTAGTAGCAAGAGTATTCCGGTGCCTATATAAAATCCGGGATTGTCTATCTTTCTTGTAACTGCTACGGCTACGAATATTGAAAAGAATATTGTTGCTGATGGAGGATCTGAGATTATGAGATATGCCATCAGAATTCCGGATGGAATTGCAACGAGGTTTGCAGTTCTCTTGTTAAAGACGCCAAGGTCGTATGCTTGATCTATATATTTTATCCCAGCTCCGAGCAGTCCGTAGCTGAGGATTATAATAAATGCATGCTCAAACATTGTGATGGACATTTGGTCCTTATATAAATATTATATAAATATATTTCAATCCAGATAATAAAAGCTTTATCTCAGATGGGTAAAGAGTGCGTAACTTGCTTGAGTATGTGAGACACACCGAGATTTACGGTGAAATCCGAGGTGGCAACTCTGATCACTCTTACTGTCTCGAAGGGAATTAGAGAAAGCGACTCCTTCTATAGTCCTCTATGAGCCTCTCCAATGAAATTTCAGAGATTTTTTTCTTCTCTTTCTTTATTCTCTCCAGGTCTTTTGTCCTTATATAGAAAACACCGGAGATCTCTCTTATATATTTTTTATCAAATACCATTATACCAAAATCTCTAAGAAATTTGTACTCCCTTGGATTATTAACGAATGCCATCTCAACATTCTCAAGATTCTTATTGTCCTTCCTCTTCAATTTTCTATTTATTATTGTTAATCCATTATAGACAGATGGGAATATTCCAATTGGCTTTATCCTGCCTTCTGCAACCTCAACCCACAATTCCCCCAATTTCTCAAGTTCTTCAACCCTACGCCTTAATTCCTTTATCATATACCTCAGATTTCTTATCGATCTCTCCCTCTTCTTTATTTCATTATCGCGAGATAGGTTAAGGTTATATTGCCTTCTAAGTCTCAATATCTCCTTCTTTAATCTCTCTATTTCCCTGTCCCTTTCCTCTATTTTCTCTATGAGAATCGAATTCCTTCTCTTCAATTCCCTGATCTCCTTTTCATTCTCAGTTTTATTCCTCATTTCCATTTTTGTAGTTTTCGTATCCTTTGGTTTGATCCTCCGCCTTCTCCTCTCTTCTCTCCTCTTCTTGATTATCCTTACAGATTCACTTATCGAATATCCGCGCAATACCATATCCTTCACATCATCCC
Organism: Candidatus Altarchaeales archaeon; assembly: GCA_003663175.1. GTDB lineage: Archaea > Altiarchaeota > Altiarchaeia > IMC4 > QMZM01 > QMZM01. The sequence goes on from QMZM01000067.1 coordinate 1,595, forward strand.
CGAGACATAGAGAATCTATTTTCTGAAATTTATTCTTGAATTTATTGAAGGTGTGGAGTGCAGCAGCAAGTGCATCTCTCTGATGTTTGTCCTCTGGCTTATAATGTCTTGTCAATTCGATCTTCTCACTTACCTGAATTGGCTCTGCTGGCGTATAAATCCTGGAGCCAAGTTGTGCAGCCAGTTTTGATACAAAATTCGGTGTTGGAACAACATCCGTTGCAACAACTGATACCCTCCCAAGAGAAATTAGATGTTTTATTACAGAGTCCAAGCTTAAATTCTTTGAACTAAATAAATCAACTATCTCTCCTCTAAAATTCAGTGCCGCAACTCCCGTTGTTGTTCCGGGGTCAATGCCAACTATGAGATACAATTTTTCCTCATTAAATTTAAAATTTTAATTTCATCTGCTCTTCCTTGAGTGGATAGTCGCCAGTCAGACACGCCAAACACAATTTTTCCTTGGGTAGACCTATTGCCCTGACAAGTCCATCCAAACTAGTGTATACCAACGAATCTGCCCCAATCTCCCTCCTTATCTCTTCTACCGACTTCTCCCTGGCAATAAATTCATCATATGTCTGCATATCTATTCCATATTTACATGGATACCTTATTGGTGGACATGAAATTCTGACATGGACCTGAGATGCGCCAGATTTCCTCAGTAATGAAATTATTTTCTTAATTGTTGTTCCCCTCACAATTGAATCATCAACGAGAACTATCTTCTTTCCCTCTATCTCACTCCTCACGGGATTTAGTTTTATCCTAACACCGCTCTCTCTTTCTTCCTGCTCTGGAAGTATGAATGTCCTCCCGAAGTATCTATTCTTTATTAAACTCTCACCATACGGAATGCCGGATGCCTTTGCAAAGCCTATGGCCGTTGTTATTCCAGAGTCTGGAACTGCCGTGACCATATCTGCATCTACCGGTCCCTCTTCATAAAGAATTCTGCCAAGATTCTTCCTAACCTTATAAACCGAAACGCCATCCAAGATCGAATCTGGTCTCGCAAAATACACATACTCAAACATACAATGCGAAATTTTACCGGCACAAACTCTATATGATTCCACGCCATTATCTATAACCAAAATCTCGCCGGCCTTCACATCCCTCATAAATTCAACATCCAACGCATCTAATGCGCAGCTCTCTGATGCTATAACATGAGTATCATCGGACCTCCCATAAACAAGTGGTCTGAATGCCCACGGGTCACGAACTGCAATTATTTTATCTTCCCTCAATATCGTTAATGAGTATGAACCCCTTAATTTACTCATGGCATTCTTTATTCCCTCGATAAAATTTCCCGTCCTTATATGCTCTATTGCAATCAGATACGCGATTATCTCCGTGTCGGTAGTTGTCATAAAGACACTCCCCTTCCTCTCAAGTTCCTCCTTCAATTCTAAGGAATTTATTAGATTTCCATTATGTGCTATTGCAAAATTTCCCTCGGCATAATTTATCATTAATGGCTGAGCATTCTCTATCTTCGATTCGCCAGTTGTTGAATATCTTACATGACCAATTCCAATTTTTCCGTTTAATGTTCTCTCCTTAAATATCTCCGAGACGAGACCCATATCCTTGTGTATCCTTATCTTCTCGCCATCAAAGATAGCAATCCCGGCAGATTCCTGACCTCGATGTTGCATAGAATAAAGACCATTATAGATTCTATCAAAGACATCTTCATCCGAATGAATTCCAAAGACTGCACAACACTCTGACTTTGAGGCACTCATTATATAAATATTTCGCCTTTAAAATTTAAATAAATAATCGTTAAAAAATGCTTCCAAGGAAATTAGATTCTGGCATATGCATCAATAACTTTAGGGCATCTGGGGTTAGAAATGAGGAGTATGGGGTTGCGATTATTATGAATGATGAGGTATGTGAAACCGCCGGCGTTTTCACAAAGAATAGTATAAAATCTGGATCCGTTATCGTATCTATGAACAATATTAAGAATGGGTTTCAAGCAGTGGTTGCAAATTCTGGAAATGCAAATGCTTGCATCAGAGATTCCGTGAGGAATGCAAGGGAAATGTGCAATATCACCGCAAATGAACTCGACATTCCCGCAAAGAATATTGGAGTTGCATCGACTGGTATAATTGGCAGGGAATTAAATCTAAAAAAAATTAGAGAATTAATTAGAACCGCAACATCCAGGCTTTCAAACTCTTGGGAGGGAAGCAGAGATGCAGCCAAGGCAATAATGACGACCGACACAAAAATTAAGGAAATTTCTCTTGAATATGAAGATATAAAGATCGGTGCAATATGTAAGGGCTCTGGAATGATAGCCCCGAATTTGGCAACAATGTTATGTTTTATCACAACAAATGCAAATCTCAGCCGGGAAACACTTCAAAATGAACTGAGGAATTCCGTTGAGAATTCGTTCAATATGCTTACCATAGATAATGAAATGAGCACAAACGACACAGTAATCTTGATGTCAGATAAAAGCGAGGATTGTGATGTGGAGGACTTCAGATATTTATTAAATTATGCGACAATAGAGTTAGCCAAGATGATGGCTAAGGATGGCGAGGGTGCAACAAAATTCATTCAGGTTGAGGTGAGGAATGCGGAGACGCTTAACAAGGCGAGAATTGGAGCAAAGAGAATTGCATCATCGGCATTAGTAAAAACTGCAATATATGGTGAAAATCCGAATTGGGGTAGAATCATCGCCGCATTGGGAAGCATCATAGAATTTGATTTTTATAAAACCGATATAATCTTTAAATCAAATGGTAGGAGTGCAAAAATTGTCGAGAACGGAAATGTAATGGATATCAATGATGCCAAGGAGATTCTAAGAGGGAATGAGATAGAGATAATTGTAGACATCAAACAAGGTAAATTCTCAGCGACCGCATTTGGATGTGATTTAAGCCCCGAATACATAAGGATAAATGCAGAATATAACTGAGAATGAGAATTGGTAAGACATATATCGGAGCGATAGAATTGATAATATCCATTAATGTCGTAGTCTTCATAATTGAGGTATTTGCAATGAGCATGGGAAGGTTTGAATTTATATTAAATAATTTTGCTCTTATTCCGGAGTTTATTATCGAGAAGCCGTGGACAATTATAACAAGCATATTCCTTCACGCCGATGCATGGCATCTCTTCCTAAACATGTTCGTTCTCTACTTCTTTGGTCTATATCTAGAGAGACTTGTTGGGGAAAGGAATTTCCTGAGGACATATTTCATTGGAGGAATCTGTGCAAGTGCTGCGTATCTTATCACATCATTCTTTTTTGACATACCCCCACCATCGGTCCCGGCAATTGGAGCATCTGGAGCGGTATTTGCAGTTATGGGCGCACTAGTCGTTTTGAGACCAAGACTGACAATATTGGTAAACTTCTTCTTTCCAATGCCGTTATGGATGTGGGCTATGATATATACATTCATTGCACTCACAGACATGCTAACAACAATGGGTGGTGTCGCACATAATGCCCACCTTGGGGGATTGATCGCTGGGATCTATCTTGGAAATAAATTCAAGAGAAGGATAAGTGGCTATGCACACGATTACTTTACTGTTAGGTATTATTAGTCGGAACCGTTTGATCAATTTTCTTAGAGGTTCTAAGGCAATGGC
>QMZM01000068.1 GCA_003663175.1 Candidatus Altarchaeales archaeon
ATTCTGTGTATCGGAGGGATATCGCATGCCCATTTAAGTCTTAAGAATTCTGATGTCGCAAAGAGATTGGCCATGTCTGCTAGGTCAACGATCTACGATAATATCAATTATAATATCGATTTTATAGGAAACATCAGAATAAGTGAGGAGTATGTCAATTCTGACTCGGTTGGTGCTGGCATAACCCTCTGGGCGGAAACAGAGAATTCAAGAATTGGCTCAAGTTCGATCGGAGAGAAGGGAAAGAGGGCGGAGACCGTTGGTAGAGAGGCGGGGGAATTTCTCTCAAATGAAATTAAATCGGATTCTGGAATAGATAGATTTATGGGTGATCAAATAGTCCCATACATTGCACTTGCAGGTGGAAGGGTCAGGGTTTCGAAGATTACAAAACACGCGGAGACAAATATAGAAATAATTAAGAAATTTGGATTTGACATAAATTTAGAAGGAAATATCATTGAGAGTAAAGGATTCTGCTGACCTCTCTTTTTATATCATCAAACACGAGTTCCTTTGACTTTGAGGCGTTTATCCTAACAACATTCTCATCCCTCTCAAATCTCAGATAATTTTCCCTCACTCTCGATAAAAATTTCTCATAGTTCTTTTTATTTGCTTCGAGAGTGGTTGGTTTTTCAAATTTTTCAAATCTCAGATATTTTTTCTTTTCCCTCTCATATTCATCTTCGGCAAGTTCAAATTTCTTATACAACTCCAATAATTCCCTTATCGCCTTCTTCTCCGCTATCTTCCCATAGAGCGCCCTCCTATTCCTTAAATAGTGTCTCCTCGCATTTTCGTATTTTTTATACGCCTTTTCCACCATCTCTCTGAATTTCTTATCCTTCTCACGAATATTTGGAATCGCCATCTCTGGCTTTATGTCGAGTAAAATTGTCAGGTCCGGTTTATTCCGAATTGCAAACGAATTTATGGTCTCTAAGAATTCCACATCAACCCCTTGAGCCGCCTGATAGGCAATTGTGGAATAGTAATATCTCTCGGAGATTACGATCATTCCCCGACTTATCGCCGGTTTTATTTCATTGATTATGTGTTCGTATCTATCTGCGGTAAATAGAAGTGCCAATGCTCTTGGATCTAATTTATAATCACTCGATAGAATTTTCTTTATAAATTTCCCAATTTTATTGTTGCTTGGCTCTGCAGTTAAGAAAACACTATAACCCTCCTCGGTCAGAAAATTCCTCAATAAGTTTGCCTGGGTTGTCTTGCCACAGCCATCTATTCCCTCAAGAACGATGAACATTCAAACACCCCTAATCTGCAACATTTCCTTCCTATCCAATTTTCTAATATCGATCCCCTTCATGGGTTCTGACAACCCCCTCGATACCCTGGCCAATATCTCGGGGTCATCGTAATGAGTTGTTGCCTCTACAATTGCCCTCGCCCTTCTTTCCGGGTCCTTAGACTTAAAGATTCCAGAACCAACAAATACTCCATCTGCTCCGAGTTGCATCATTAAAGCTGCGTCGGCGGGTGTTGCAATACCCCCGGCCGCAAAATTTACAACTGGCAATCTTCTCAATCTTCTCGTCTCTTTCAGCCAACATAACGGCACCTGAAGTTCCTTCGCCTCTCTATACAGTTCATCCTCAGACATATTCTCAACCCTTTTTATCTGAGAATTTATTAGGCGGAGATGTCTAACCGCTTCAACAACATTCCCGGTACCTGCCTCACCCTTTGTTCTTATCATTGCGGCACCCTCCGAGATTCTTCTTAATGCCTCTCCGAGGTCACGGGCACCACAGACAAATGGAACCTTGAATCTCCTCTTATCAATATGATTTTCTTCATCCGCCGGTGTCAATACCTCGGACTCGTCAATCATATCAACTCCCAGGGCCTCGAGGATTTGTGCCTCAACAAAATGTCCAATCCTCACCTTAGCCATCACTGGGATCGTGACCGCATCCATTATTTCCAGAATCTTTTCGGGGTCGGCCATTCTCGCGACACCGCCGACTTCTCTTATATCCGCCGGGACCCTTTCAAGAGCCATCACCGCAACCGCTCCGGCATCCTCCGCAATTCTTGCCTGCTCAGCATTTGTGACATCCATTATTACTCCCCCCTTAACCATCTTTGCGAAGCCCTTCTTCAATAAATCCGTTCCGACCTTTACCTCCATCTTCATCAATTTCAATTTTTAATATTTACAGCGTAAATAATCCATACTCCATTAGGAATTTCAAGAAAATAAATCAAATGGAATATGAGCTATGAAAAGATTAAGAAGCTCCTAGGTCTTGATGAGGAGGGAGATTTAAAGGCGGCAGAAATCTTGAACGAAATTGTTGATAAGCCAGATACCGATTCGATAAAAGAGTTGATAAGGGGAGCATGTGTTATTGTATTTGGTGCCGGACCCTCCTTAGAGAAGGATATTGAGGAGATAAAAAGGAATAATCTCGCAAAGAAGTGCGTTGTTATTGCTGCCGATGGCGCATTGGTGGCATTGATGAAGAACGGCATTCTCCCAGAGATACTCGTTACAGACTTGGATGGAGACTTGGAAAGGATAGAAAGGGCAAATAGATTGGGAGTAATTACAGTTGTGCATGCTCATTCCGATAATATCGAAATCTTAAAGAAATTTGTTCCGAGATTAAGGAGAGTTATAGGAACGACCCAGGTTGGAAAATTTTCTAAGTTGATGAATTTCGGCGGCTTTACGGATGGTGACAGGGCGGTTTATTTAGCAGATTATTTTCATGCGGAGATGATATTACTTGCCGGGATGGACTTCGGCGAGAAGATCGGAAAATATTCCGGGAGATACGATGAGAAATTAAAGCCAAGAAAATTGAGAATTGGTAAGAAATTAATTGAGAATTTGGCAAAGAAATCGAACTCATTGATTTTGGATTTGACATCGGATGGTAAGGGCTTATATAATATTCCAAAAATATCTGTCAAGAATGCAAAGAAATTACTCATGGATTAATCTCTTAAAAAATCCGCCCTGACGAGAATTCTATCAAAATCGACAATTCTATCATTCTCTATCCCGATTCCTTCACTCATAAGAAGTTCCTTCTTTCTATCGACACCGAGTACATAGCCTCCAACCCTGCCATCGGAATAAACGACCCTATGACACGGAACCTCGATCAATCTGGGATTTCTCCTCAAAGCGAGACCAACAACTCTCGCCAGATTTTTATTTCCGAGGGCGATTGCAATTTCTTTATATGTTGTCACCCTTCCCCTTGGAATCCTTTCAACGATCGATAAAACCATATTGCTGAAATCCATTGTCAGAATCATAAGTATTTAAATAAGTAAAACATAAATGTATTTAAAGCAAAAAGATTAAATTTTAATTAACTCCAAATTTATTAATGGGTGTTTAGGATGGTCGAACTGATCAAGACTGGCATTCCAGAACTGGATGAGATATTGAATGGTGGCATACCGAGGGGCAATTCCGTTCTCCTTGCTGGAAGTTGTGGAACTGGCAAGACCATTCTCAGTGAGCAATTCCTATTTACCGGAGCGAGGGAGAATGACGAGGTTGGAATCTATATCTCACTATCGGAGCCGAGAGATAAGATACTCTCAAATTTGGAGCCATTCAAATTCTATGACTCCAGGTTGGTTGAGGAGGAGAAGATAAAGATTGTTGACATCACTCAAGATGCCAGATTAATAAATTTGGAGCCATTAACTGTTAATGGAATAATAAGTATGATAGGCTCTATAATAAGGGATAGTGGCGCTCAAAGAGTTGTGATAGACTCATTAACTGCGATCTGCAATAGCCTTGGCAATGAAAGGAATATAAGGGAATTCATATTTGAACTTGGACTGCAACTCGGCTATCTTGACTGCACAACCATCTTTATCTCGGAGATTCAACCTATGAAATTTCAATATTCTGTATATGGTGTTGAGGAGTTTATTGCGGATGGTGTAATTCTCTTAAGCGAATTTGAAGATAAGGGGGATCTCATAAGAACTCTGCAGGTTGTAAAGATGCGAGGTGTAAAGCACGCGAGAAACAAACATATTCTTGAGATTACCGAAGAGGGAGTGAAGTTGAAGCCAATGTTTGAGTTATAGGTTATATCTCTAAACATTATCATGAGCAGTAGATGTGGCATCATATGAAATAATAGCCCCGTGCTCCATCCATCTTCATAAATTCCCTCATCTTCAGAATCTTCCTTGGATTTATGAGCACCTTCGTTGGCTCGTTTGTTATTCTCGTGCGAATTCCCCGATTTAAATTTTTTATTATTTCTTCACCTCTCGCCAATGCAATAATAAAATTCTCAGAAACTGTTACTGTAAGTGCACCACTCTTTATGAGATTATCCACAAATTTTTTGTCACAGAATATGCGAGCATTTAATCTCATTGCAGTATAAAGATTTCCCTTTAATGCCTCATCCCATATAATCTCCAATTCGTTCCGAATCGATTCCGTATCTCTAATCAAATTTTTCCGTTCAAGGAGGATTGCATGTAATTTTTCCATTTCGCCCCTTCTCATAATTTCATGATTCTTGTTATCACAGAGAAAGAATCCCCCAAACATACTTGAGCAGAGCATATCAAATCTCATCGCATACTTTGCACATATTCTCACCAGGTCGATTTTATTAACCACGCCACCATCTATCTCTATAAATTGTTCCATTAAATATTTATCTATCCTCAGGATGTTTACAGAGCCATTCTCGGCGGATATTGCCCCGGCGATTGCAATTGTTAGTGCAGAGCATATCGATTCGATGGGAAATTCGATACCCCGTAGCTCCGGTTTTACCCATACCTCAATTCCTCCATCATAACCAAGAAATTTCAGCACATTCTTTGAAATTCTCTTCAGTATTTCCCTATTCCTGGGATATTTAATTTGAATTCTATCATTATTGAGGAGTCTTGCCCTCGCCCTTATCTTCATATCTATTGTGAATGAGCCGGCCCTGTCATCGAGATATACCATAGAACCCGTAAGGTGCGATATTGCTTCGCATTCCATTCTACCTTATTTTTATGAGATACAAGCCAACCACCCCAACAATTCCAAGGCAAATAAGTAATATGGCAATGAGATTAGGCACTACATTATTATTCCTCTCTATTATCACGGATGTTGTGGTGGAGGAGGAGGTTGTGGTGGAGGAGGAGGTGGAAGTGGTTGAGGTGGAAGTGGTTGAGGTGGAAGTGGTTGAGGTGGAAGTGGTTGAG
>QMZM01000069.1 GCA_003663175.1 Candidatus Altarchaeales archaeon
ATATAGAAGTTTCTATAGATCGGGTAATCAGAAAATGCGCCCTTATCCTTTTGCATATATATTATATGCCTCTAAATTTCATTTACAATGTGAATTTTTATATTTTGAATATATATTCATAATATATCAAATATTTAGCGGGTAAAAATGGCGGTAAGGAGATTTAAATGTTATAACTGCAATCACGAGTTTGAGGTGCCCTATGGAACTGGCGTTAGGGGAAGGGATATGAAGTGTCCAAAATGTGGCAGCAATAATATTCACAGATTGGATGCTGGCCCAAGAGGTATGGGGATGGGTAGAGGTCCATCTCCCCAAGGCAGGGGAAGGGGCGGTCCGGGCAGAGGTCCAAGGTTTTTAGATTAAAATGAAGAAACAAAAAACATTTGAAGAGATTAGGGAGGAGATAAATGAACAGATGGAGGGCATAAAGCACAAAATAATGGTTATGAGTGGAAAGGGGGGAGTTGGGAAGACAACTGTTGCAATAAATCTGGCATTTGCATTAAAATTAAGAAATTTTGATGTGGGAATTTTAGATGCAGATATTCACGGCCCGAATGTTCCCAAGATGCTCGGTGTCGATGGGGAAAGACTCAGAACTATAGGGGATAAGATTGACCCGATTCGTGTTAGTGCGGGTCTCGGAGGAGAACTCAAAGTAATGTCGATGTCATTTCTTTTGGATGAAGATTCTCCGGTGATATGGAGGGGTCCATTAAAAATGAGTGCAATTCAACAATTCTTGGGCGAGGTTGAATGGGGTAGTCTTGATTATCTCATTGTAGATTTGCCTCCCGGAACCGGAGATGAACCATTAAGCATTGCACAATTAATTTCGAATGTTGATGGTTCGATAATTGTAACAACACCACAGGATGTTGCACTAATGGATGTAAAGAGAGCGGTAAATTTTTCAAAGAGATTGGGAATCAAAGTTATTGGAATTATTGAGAATATGTCAGAATTTAAATGCCCTCATTGCGGAAAGGTCATTAGCATATTCGGCAATGGCGGTGGGGAGAAATTTGCCAGAGAAATGCGAATAGAATTTCTGGGCAGGATCCCCTTTGATCCCAGAATAGTGAAGGATAGCGACTCTGGAAAACCATTTATCCTAGAAGATGTGAATTCAAATTCATCCAGCGCATTTAATGATATAGTTAGAAAGATTGTGGAGGTGATTGAAAAATGACAAGTATGAAAGAAAGATTGGAGGAGGCAAAAAATACGATGGAGATCTTGAGTAAGGAATATCCGAGATTACAAAGCCCATTTGGTGTTCTAAAGAGACATGCTGTAGAGGAAGACGGAGCATTGCCAGCCAAAATAAAAAAGATGATCGCATTGGCAATTGCATTAGCAGATGGGTGTGAATGGTGTATAGCAATTCACACAAAGGGCGCTCTGGAAGCAGGTGCGACAAAAGATGAGTTGATCGAGGCGGCATATGTTGCAGTTCTGATGGCTGGTGGACCGGCACTAACACATATCTGTAAATTATTGGAAGCGATTGACGAATTTAGTCAGGATTAAATTTGTCTAAATCTAAAATTTAATTAAAAATTAAACAACAAAAGGAGGTGATCGAAATGCCGGGAGGAGATGGAACTGGACCATTGGGAGAAGGACCAATGACTGGAAGAAGAGCCGGTTTCTGTGCCGGTTACCCAGTGCCTGGATATGCAAATCCCTGGCCAAGATTGGGTCTGGGCAGGGGTTTCTGGAGAGGTAGAGGAATTAGGGCATTTAGGAGATTTCCGCTGAGAGTACCGGTATACGGGCCGATATATGGGCCGATATACGGACCAGAACCTGCAGACGAAAAGACATATCTTGAAAATACTATAAAGTATTTAGAGCGGGAACTGGAAAATGCCAGGAAGAGACTTCAGGAATTAGAGGAACAAAAATGAAAATTGCCGTTGCAACTACCAGTGGGGGTTTAGATGATCAGATTTCCCCAGTTTTTGGAAGATGTCAAACATTCACAATAGTTGAGGCAGATAATGGGGAGATAAAAGAGGTCGAAGTAATTCAAAATGAATCTGCATCTTCTGCAGGTGGGGCCGGAATCCGGGCATCTCAATTAATGGTTGAAAAGGGAGTAGATACGGTCATCGCGGGAAATTTCGGCCCAAATTCTGCAACGATATTGAAAAAGGCAGGAATTAAGATGGTTCAGACGCGTGGCAATGTAAAAGAGATCTTAATGAAATACCTGAATGGAGATATTAAGCCAATAACAACACCAACAGTCGGAGAACATTTTGGTATTGGATATGGAATGGGAAGAGGTGGAGGACGAGGAATGGGATATGGAAGGAGACAGTGAATTAAAATGAAGATCGCAATTCCAACCTCGGGAAATAAGGGTTTGGATGACTCGGTATCAGAGCATTTCGGAAGAGCACCAGCATTCACAATCATCGATTCAGACACGATGGATTTCAGGGTTATAGAGAATACAAGTGAGCATATGGGCGGTATCGGAAAACCACCAGAGATCATGAAGAAGGAGGGAGTGGATATAATGATATGCTCTGCCTTGGGGTTCAGAGCGATTAAAATGTTTGAAAATTTGGGCATTGAAGTCTTTGTTGGTGCTCACGGAACAGTAAGGGAAGCCATAGAAATGTGGAAACGAGGAAAACTGCAGAGAGCCACCTATGAGCATGGATGTAGGGGACATAAACATTAAAAACCGATGAAAGATACAGAAAAATTTATCAAGTTCTATGAGAGTAGATTCGGTATGGAGATAATGAATATTGAATCTAATTATATTGGAGAATGGTTTAAATCATGTAATAGAATTCTCGATGTTGGTTGTGGAATAGGTTCCATAGAGGAGAGATTATCTAATCTGAATATAATAGGAATTGATAAATCTAAGGAAATGCTCATCGAAGCGAAAAGAAGGAGCGATAAGATATTTATACAAGCGAGGGCAGAGAGTCTTCCATTTAGGAATGAGTCTTTTGATGGAATCTTCTATTTAACAACACTTGAATTCATTCCAAACTACGAGATAGCATTGAAAGAAGCGTACAGCGCCCTATCAAAAAATGGAAAATTTCTCGCGATGATTCTGAATCCAGAATCAGAATATTTCAAATATCATATGAAGAGTAAAAATTCGTATTTTAGAAGGGTCAAGCATTTAGACCTCGGAGATATAAAGAATTCCGTGTCAAATTATTTTATGGTTGAGGACGAATATTTTCTCGGCATTAATGTTAACAAAGAGAGAATCTTTGCAACCAATGATAGAAGATACGCGGCTCTATATGTGTTAAAGGGGCAAAAAAATGGATGATGATGAACTTGAGGAATTGAGGAAAAGAAGGCTTGAGGAATTGAAAAGAAAATTGGAATATCCAAAGAAGCCGATAGAGGTCGACAGTGAGAATTTTGAGGAAATTCTAAGTAAATACCCACTTGTTGTAATAGATTGCTGGGCGGAATGGTGTGTGCCGTGTAGAATTCTTGAGCCAAGAATAATAAAACTATCTGAAGAGTATTCCGGGAGGATTGTATTTGGAAAATTAAATATCGATAGGAATATGGAAATTGCAAAGAGGTTAGGTATAAGAAGCATACCAACACTACTATTTTTTAGGAATGGTAGGGTTGTGGATTATATAGTTGGCGTGGTTCCAGAGGATGAGATTAGAGGTAGATTAAATAAACTTGAAAAACTTGAAAAATGATCATTGCGGAATTTAGCGTTATACCCATTGGGACGGGGAGTACCAGCGTTAGCAGATATGTCAAGGCGGCGATAAGTGCCATAAAGAATGAAGACATAACGGTTAAACCGGGAGCGATGGGAACAGTTATAGAAGTCAGAGATATTGGGGAATTATTTAGGATTATTGGGATGGCTCATGAAGCGGTGTTTAGAGCCGGGGCAAAAAGGGTAGTAACCAATATAAAGATCGATGACAGAAGGGATGAAGAAGCCAGTATTGAAGGGAAGATAGAGGCATTAAGATGAATTCAGTTTATGGTCCCGTACCTTCATGGCGATTGGGCAGGTCTCTTGGAGTTGATCCGATTTGCGGGAAGAAGGTGTGTAATTTTGATTGCATCTATTGTCAACTCGGGAGAACCTCAAGAAAGGCTGAAAGAAGAAAATTTGTAGAAGCAGACAAAGTAAGAGAAGATATCGAAAGGATAATCGATAAGGTTAGTGCAGATGTGATAACACTTTCTGGAACCGGAGAACCGACCTTGGCTGAAAATCTTAATGAGATTATTGATGTTATAAGAGAAATGACGGATCTCCCAATAGCAATTCTGACAAATTCTTCTCTTCTCCATAAAAATGAAATCGTGAATGAATTGAAGAGATTGGATCATGTGATCGCGAAGTTGGATGTTCCAAATCAGAATTTATTGGAAAAGATAAACCGCCCAGTAGAAGAGATAGAATTTGATTTGATCCTGAGAGGACTAAGAAAATTTAGAAACTTGTTTGATGGAAAATTCTCCTTGCAGATAATGTTTGTTAAGGAAAATGAGCGATATGCAAAAGAAATCGCATCTCTTGCGAGGGAGTTAGATCCAGATGAGGTTCAGATTAACACACCCCTAAGACCCTGTCCCGTTGAGCCATTGTCTGAGAATGAAATAAAAAAGATATCGAAAAACTTTGAGGGGATGAATTTTATTTCAGTCTATGAGTCTGAAAGACCGAGAGTTAAACCCATGAATAAGATTGAAGTGCTCAGGAGGAGGCCAGAAGAATGAGAATAGTTGTTGCATCTGGAAAGGGCGGAACGGGAAAAACCACGGTGGCAGTGAATCTTGCACTCTCTGTTGGGAATGTAAAATTAGTTGATTGTGATGTAGAAGAACCGAATTGCAATTTATTTCTTAATCTAAATCTTAAGAAGATAGAAGATGTTTCCATTCCGGTGCCGGTTATAGATAATGAGAAATGTACCGGTTGTGGCAAATGCTCCAAAAATTGTCAATATAATGCGATAGTTGTTCTTCAAAATGAGGCAACGGTCTTTGGCGAGTTGTGTCATGGTTGCGGATTATGTTCACTCCTCTGTCCATCGAATGCCATCACCGAAAGGGAAAGAGTCATTGGGATAATAGAAAGTGGGAATGGAAAGGGAATTGAATTCGTCAGGGGAGTTTTGAATATTGGAGAAGCAATGTCAACTCCATTGATCAGAAGACTAAAGGAA
>QMZM01000070.1 GCA_003663175.1 Candidatus Altarchaeales archaeon
ATTGCATTTTTTATTGAATCGAATAATGTCTCTGCAATATGACCCAATCCTGTTCCTTCCAAAACGATTCCATTATATCCATTATCTATAATGGACTCTATAATCTCGGGTTTTAAACCGGGGCAATATTTTAGTAGATGAACCTTCGTGTCTAATCTCGTGTCCAATTTTAATCTATCCTCCCTTTTAACCTCTTGGAAGAATTCTATTCCTTTATTATTTACCTTTCCCAATGGTTTTGAGTTTATTGTCTGAAATGCATCCCTCCTTGAAGTGTGAAATTTCCTAACCCTTGTTGCTGGATGAATCAGGCAGTATGAATCCGAAATTTCGCCATGCATTACAACACAAACCTCTGAAAAATTTCCCCTAGACGCGACAATCACGGAATGAATGAGATTCATTGCGGCGTCGGACGAACCACGATCAGAACTTCTCTGCGCCCCGGTCAATACCACCGGAACCGGAGTTTTTAACATAAATGCCAATGCTGCAGATGTATAGTGCATTGTATCTGTTCCGTGGGTAATAACTATTCCATCAACTCCCTTTTTTATCTCCTTCGCGGTTTCCTTGGCAATCCTAACCCAATCCTCTGGCTGAATATTTTCTGAGAATTTGTTGAAGATTTGTCTGCCATTTATATTTGCTATATCCTCGATCTCCGGGATTGAAGAGATTATCTCATCTGCACTAAATGCGGAATGAACACCTCCAGTGAGGTAATCAACCCTGCTCGCTATCGTTCCTCCAGTTGCCAGGATTGATACATTTTTCTTGTTCTTATCAAATTTGTGCCTTTTTATCCTAAATTCCTCCCTCTCCACAACCCCAACCTTTCTGATTCCTTTAATTTTTCTGATATCTATTCCAATATTATAACCATTTTCCAATTTTATTATTAGAAAATTATCATTCTCTAACCTCGAACTCTCCATCAATATGCCCTCATATTTTCCATCTCTTGTTTCAATTTCAACTATGCTCCCCGGTTTTGGTATTTTCATTCTAATTCTAATACCCTCCTAAATGCATTTTCTAATTCGTCATCAAATCCAACGAGAATTATTCTCTTAATGATTTTATCCTCATTGATAAATGATTTTATTGTGTTGACCATTGCGTTTGCGGCATCTTCTTTATTAACACCACCGACTCCCGTTCCCATTCCGGGGAATGCAATCGATTCTACCTTTAATTTAGATGCCAATTTTAATGCTGCCAGTGTTGCCCTTCTTACATTTTCTATATCAATTTTCTCCGCGGGGTTTTTCATTGTTGGTGCATGGATAATGAATTTTGCCTTTAATTTTCCCGCATTTGTTGAAATTGCATTGCCTAAGGGAATTGGTGCCTTTTTCATCGCTTCCCTCTCTATCTCTTCTCCCCCAACCCTCTTTATTGCATATGCAACCCCTCCACCCATCACGCCGAGAGAATTTGCCGGATTTACTATCGCATCCACCTCTTCCCTCGTAATATCCCCCTTCTTCACAATAATTCTCGTGTTTTCCATATTACTTATTAATATTAAAATTCAAATAATAATTCGCAGTAAAGATGGAAGTAAAGAAGTGTGTTAGTTGTGGTGTTGAGGTGGGCCCAGGATATACGGAATTTTATTGTCCCAAGTGTGGGAAATCTCGTATTGTTAGGTGTGCCAGATGCAGGGCCATTGGAGCGGCATATATCTGCAGTGAATGTGGCTTTGAGGGACCATGATACTAAGGATAAATCCCGACAATCCCGAAAAAGATCTCGTTACTTTTGTTTCAAATGAGATAAGGAATGGAAAGGTCATTATATATCCAACCGATACCGTCTATGGCCTGGGTTGCTCTATCTATTCAGAAAATGTTAGAAGGATATTTGATATTAAAAAGAGGGATCTTAAGAATCCATTATCAATTGCATTTTCTGATTTAGATATGCTAAAAAAATATGTAATTCTCAATAAGGAAGAGGAAAGATTTATCAGAGAGAATATAAATGACCCATATACATTTGTCGTTAGAAAAAGGCATAATATTCCGGATATTATTACCGCTGGAAGAGAGAAGGTTGGGGTTAGAATCCCAAATCTGAGATTAACGAGAGAGGTCATAAGACATGCTAAGGTTCCAATAATAACAACCTCGGCAAACATATCGGGAGAAAAGGCGCCCTCAGATTTTAAGGAAATTGATGATAGAATTAAGAGAAAGGTTGATTTGTTGATAGATTCTGGTAGATGTAAGATAGGAACACCATCAAGGGTTATTGATTTAGAAACCATGGAGATTCTGAGATACTAAAAAACCTCCGTATCTTGTGAAATCTTTTCCAGCTCTATTAAGGCGCCCTCCGGAAACGAAAATATACCGTAATTTCGTATCTTCACAACCCCTCTGCTCCCATCCCCGAATTGAACCTCGATATTTTGGTTTATCCTCCCGGGCTGTATTGCAATCGTTGGAACATTATCGACAAATGATTCTTCCATGAATGGAGTCTCGATCTCCCTCAACACCGAAATCATAATTATGTCTCCAGCCCTTATTCCTCTTATGAATGGATAAACTATAAATAATGCTGAGGAAATTGCAATATCAAGTGCTATAAATCTCCACATCCATAATTCATTCCCAGTTACAGCATGGAACACTAAGGAGAGGGAAAGTAATAATATGAAAAGAAACAGGATCATCTCCAATCTCTTTACAACTGGGTTTGGATTTGGAATCATAGTATCGAATTTATATTTAGAAGTATTAATATAAAAATAGTATAAAAATATATTAAGATAATTATGATAAAGGTTCCAAGATATATGTTCTTTACAAAGGGTGTCGGGGTTCATAAATATAAATTGGGTTCATTTGAACTTGCCCTAAGGAATGCCGGAATTGGAAGATTTAACATAGTTAATGTCTCTAGTATATTCCCACCAAATTGTAGCGTTATCTCGCGCAAGAGAGGATTAAGTATGCTAAAGACTGGGCAGATTATATACTGTGTCATGGCGCGAATAGAAACAAACGAGCCAAACAGATTAATTTCTGCGGCGATAGGTCTCGCAATCCCCACCGAGGGAGATGGATATGGGTATATATCCGAATATCATGCGTATGGAGTTAACAGAGAGAGGGCTAAGAAATATGCAGAGGATTTGGCAGTGACCATGCTTGCAACAACTCTCGGCATAGAGTCTGATACAGAAAAGGCACGAGATGAGAGAATTAAAACTATGCATATCTGCCAGAGTGCAAGGGGTAATAAAGATGGATTGTGGACAACATGTATTGCTGCCGCTATTTTTGTAGAATAAAACGCAATCTGGACAGAATATTGGGGATTCACTCTCAACAAAAAAATCTTTCCCTGATAATTTTCCTATCAATGCCCAATAAAAATAAGGCTGCCCTTGGACCCCGTTTTTTTCCTATCAAGACGAGATAGATTGCATCAAATAATAATTCTGGTTTAAGTCCAATTTCTCTGGATATTTCATATATTCTCTTGTGTAGGGTTTTGGCATCTATCCCTTTTTCTTTTTCTAATTCCATGTATATTCTTCTGAGACCAATTCTCTGCTTTTCACTTAAATTTTTTTTAATCTTCATTGCCTCTTCCGGACTTATTAATTTAAATTTCAAATAATCTGGACCATAGAGATCATTCCAGTTTTTGGCTGCAATTAGTCTTCTCTTCAATCTTCCCAAATCGAATTTATCGTAACCTAATCTCTTGAGCCTCTTTACGATATAATTTATGTTCAAATCCTCAACAATCTGACTTAAAACCGCACATAATGTAAATGGAACCTGCAGCGATCTCGGTTCGTTTATTTGTGAAAGTTCGTACATTCTCTTCATCTCATAAGAATCATTCTCTAATCCAAAGTAGATTCTCTCCGCAAGGTCATATTCATCAACAAGATTCGGAATTTTTCTCAAGTTTATATCTCTCTGCTTCTGCAATTTTTTGTACATAAAAAATTTTAGAACCTCTGGTTCGCAAATTTTCAACCAATCGGATAATGTGATAACGTTTCCCTTAGACGATGATATCTTTTCCTTATTTAATGTGAAAAATTCGTAAATTACTGGTAACGGAGGCTCCCAGTTATATATTTCTTTGCAAATTCTCTTTGAGGTCCAGAATGAGCCCCCAGCAGAGGCGTGTTCCTTGCCGAGAGGTTCACAAGTAACTCTGAAATGAGACCAGCGAGCGGCCCACTCCACCCTCCATATAAGTTTCCCTCTCCCCTCTCTGATATCACTCTCTCCCTTAAAGCCACAACCCCTTACTCTACCGTCCGAAACCTCCGTATCTTCACATTTATAACATACAATATCATCATCAACGCTATAGACCCTTGGGGTGGAGATTCTCCCACAATTTTCACATATCGGTTGCCAAGGCACAAATTCTCTCGGCAACGGTTCCTTTCTAAATTCATTTAGTATTTCTCTAATTTTTTCTGAATTTCTCAGTGCAATTTTTATCTCATCATATAATTCACCACTCCTATACAATTCTGTAGATGAATATGCTCTCGGCTCTACTCCAAACTCCTTAAGCTCAGACAGAAATTTCTCTACAAAGTGCTCAACAAAGTTATTATGACAACCAAATGGGTCTGGAATATCATGCACTGGAAAGCCGAGATAATCCCTTAACGACTCCATCCCCCCTGGAACCCTTCGAAACGGATCAGAATCATCAGCGACCCAGATAAATTTCACTCTCGAATTCTTTTCCTCTAAAACCTTTCTTATAGCATCTCCTCTAATGACATCTGATGCATTTCCAATATGTGGAATTCCAGAGATTGAGGTTCCAGTTTCTATAACATGCTCATTTCCTCTCCTTAAGAGCTTCTCAACCACCCTGTCGGTCCAGTGAAGAGATTTTTCCATATGTTTATATTTTTGATATTTTAGCCTAAATTTATTCAAGAGTTCAAAATATTAATGGCAGTATGATGATGCGAACTACCACCCAAACTGTTACACAGTTTGGATCATGTTGTGTGGCATCCCAAATTAGCGACTTCATCGCTAATTGGGCACAAAAATCACCTTGTGATTTTTAGTGTCGCTATGCTCAGCCACACTGACCTCTTGATGAACCTTTATTCTTGAAATGGATAATTAATAATGGCAGTATGATGATGCGAACAACCGCTGAAACATGATGACTGATGGGCGAGCTGACTGCCA
>QMZM01000071.1 GCA_003663175.1 Candidatus Altarchaeales archaeon
CATCTTATGAATAAATCCCAATTCTCTCAGTACAATGTCAACTTGCTGTGATGCTGTGCCTATATATCTCTTCGGATCCAATGCCATATCGAGTTCGTCTGCAGTCACATGCTTTAGAACATGGGAATTCTTCATCAATACATCCCTAAATGGAATATTCTTCTCATAACTTTCCATTGCACACCTCCTAATTATCTCATGCGCCTCCTGCCTGCCAATTCCCTTCTCAACGAGCAATATCATCACAGATTCTGACATTATCCTTCCCCGAGTCAATTCCAAATTTCTCTCGATATTGGCATAGTTGAATTCCAAATTCTTTAATAAATTTATGCATAAATTTAATATGTAATCTGTTAATATGCATGCCTCTGGAATTATTATTCTCTCGCATGATGAATTTGTTAGGTCCCTTTCGTGCCATAGTGGTATATTATCCAGAGATGCAATTGCGTTTGCCTTTATAACTCTACTCAAGCCGCAGATTCTCTCTGCATGAATCGGATTTCTCTTGTGAGGCATCGTTGATGAGCCAACTTGCTTTTTTTCAAATTTCTCGCTCACCTCCGCTATCTCCGTTCGCTGAAGATTTCTTATCTCCGTTGCCATCTTGTTTAGTGTCTCTGCGATTAGTGCCAAATTCAGGAGAAATTCTGCGTGTCTGTCTCTCTGCAGAATTTGATTTGAGACAATTGCGGGTCTTAATTTCAGAATTTCCATGACGATGTTTTGAATTTCGATTCCCTTTTTTCCAAACGCCGCCTGGGTTCCAACTGCTCCCGACATCTTTCCAACCAATAATCTCTCTTTACACTCATTAATTCTGTCTATATGTCTTTGAATTTCACACGCCCATAGCGCAAACTTCAACCCATAGGTAATAGGCAATGAATGTTGACCGTGGGTTCTTCCAATGCACACGAGATTCTTGTGCTCATTCGCCAAATTTAAAAGGACATTCTTAATTCTATCCAAGTCATCAAATAGAAATCTCAAATACTCCCTGAATTGCAGTGCAAGTGCCGTATCTGTTATATCATTACTTGTCGCCCCGAGATGAACATACTTACCCGAAGATCCACACTGCTCTGCCAGTGCCTTAACCATTGCCATTACATCATGATTTATTTCAGATTCTATTTCCTTCACCCTTTCAAGTTTTACATGAAGAATGTTCGCCTTCTTTGAAATTTCCTCTGCGGCACTCTTTGGTATATTTCCAACCTTAGAGTGGGCAATCGCCAAGGCGGCCTCAACATCGAGCATCTTCTGAAGTCTGTATTCCTCTTCGAATATCTTCCTCACCTCGGGTCTGCCGTATCTCGACTCGATAGGATGGATTGTCATTTTTCCAATCTTCTTTTCTTCTTCATCGAATATGGAATATCTATGTAGTAAACACCTTCTCTCTCTTTAATAACTATCGGATCACCTCTCATTAGGGATGCTATATCCAAAATGTATTTTCCCTCGCTAACTCTAAGTAAATTTTCTATATCCAAACTTATTGTTTTATTTAAATTCTTTAATTCATTTGCGAATTTTTCATTCAAAATCTCAATATCCTTCTCACTAATCTCACTGCTCTTTAATTTCTCTATAGTCTTTTCCCTTGTTCTGCCGGGTTTTTCTCTCAGATAAAGAAAGACTCTGGCACCACAACTACAGCCATTCATCAATTCTGGCGCTCTATCATCATATATCCTTCCGCAACGTGCACATTTGTGTGGCATTTTATCTTTTTTCTGCCTTCAACATTATCTTATGACGACCTCTTCTTATTTTCTTTACCAATCTTGAGGGCCCTATAACTGTCAGACCACTGGTCCTTCCACCAAGAAGCCTTATCAATTTATCTCTTATACCTTCACTACCCCCATCTCTAAGGCTCGATATCTCGATCCCAGGGAATTTCTCATCTATCTGTTTCATTGTTTCTTCAATCAATTTAGCCTCCTCGGATGATGATAAACCCTCCTCAATAACTATAATTTTACCCTTTTTAATTCTCCTTATAATGAAATCTATCTTCTTCTTTTCGTCCATATCTCTCAATGCATCTGATGATATAAATTCCATATCAATTTCCATCTTCTATCTCGAATATTTTGCTATCGCCTCGTATAATAAATCGATATTCTTTCCAGTTAAACCAGAGATCTCAACAACTGGATGCTGGGGGAACGCCTCCCTGATCAACTCGGGTTTTGCGTCCTTTAAATCAATCTTATTTGCAACAATTATAACGGGAATATCCCTCGCTTCTAAATTTCCAATTATTGTAATATTCACCTGCGTATAGGGATCCTTTGTTGAGTCCATGACAACCAATGCCGTATCGACATTCTCGAGCCATTTTATTGCTTCTATTACTCCTCTTGTCGCCTCCTTTGCTCTCTTCTGTGCCTCCTTCTTAGATAAACCATATTTCATAAATTCCTCATAGTCAATCTTTGTAGCAATTCCCGGCATATCTAATAAATTCATTATAAGTTTTTTATTACCAACTTGAACGACGACCCTTTCTTTCTTTTGGACCTCTCTCGTTTCGTGTGGAACTTCCGACACCCTTCCAACGGGTTCACCGGTCCAATCTATAGCAATTTTATTTGCAAGAGTAGTTTTGCCAGCGTTTGGTGGTCCATATAATCCCAATCTTATAACCCTTCTCCTGCTAAATATCTTCCTAATCCAATTCACAAATCTTCTCCAAGGCACTATAACCCCCCAAAGATTATTTTTATTGACAAAATATATAAAATATTAGGTGGTTAAAGGTTAATATTATAAGAAAAAAATGGGATATTACAAATATGTGAAAGAGATCTATAGAGGAATAAGAAATAAGATCAAAGACCCGGAATTTTCCGATTTGCGAGAATTAATTCTTTCTAGGAAGATCGAATGGAGAAAGAGTCCGCCAATTGAGAGGGTTGAAAAACCAACAAGGATTAATAAGGCGAGGCAATACGGCTATAAGGCAAAACAGGGCTTTGTTGTTGTTAGGGTCAGGGTTAGAAGAGGTGGCATGAGAAAGTCCCGTCCAAATGCCGGTAGAAAGCCAAAGCGCATGGGTGTAAAAAAGATAACCCCTGCAAAGTCTATACAGAGAATTGCGGAGGAAAGAGCTCAGAGAAAATTCATGAATCTCGAGGTTTTAGGTTCTTATTGGCTCTGGCAGGATGGTCAATACAAATGGTATGAGGTAATAATGGTTGACCCCCATCACCCCGCAATAAAGAATGATGGTGATATAAATTGGATTTGTAGCAATAAGCATAAACACAGGGTATTCAGGGGTTTGACGCCGGCTGGAAAAAAGGGTCGAGGTTTAAGGAAAAAGGGTAAAGGCACAGAAAAGATAAGACCGAGTATTCGTGCAAAGGGTAGGAAAGCAAAATAAATTTTCTTCGTCGGAGTTTCCCGACGAGAAACTATGTAGTATTGCTTCGCAATACTACTTATCAAATTTACCATGAATGAATCAAAGTGTGGCTGAACGAAGTGAATGCCACACCCGCATGTCAACTGGGCGTGACTTAAGGGTAATTTCAGTAGAAAATTAATAAATTTCAAATAAAATAATTAGATTTATATGCTACCTCCCACTGAAGGTAGCACTCACATGTCAACTTGGCATAACAGTTGCCTCGGTAGCTCAGTTGGTAGAGCGCTCGGCTGTTAACCGAGTGGTCGCAGGTTCAAGTCCTGCCCGAGGCGCTCCTATCCAATTCCAATATTTGCAATCTTCATCTATGGTTCTTATTGCAGAAACGAGGTTAATTCTATAGCATTTGTTTAGGCGTCTGGTGAGAAAAGCTTATAAAACAAAACTTATAAAACCTTAGAAAACATATATTTATACTCAACAAGGCAAAAATGATAGAAACGGACATGAAAGAAACCTACATGAGGATAGGTATTATATTCATAATTTTCATCACATTAATCCAATGTTGTTCATCTCAAGAACGATGTCTTGAGGAAATAAAGAATAAAAATACGCATATAATTGTCAATAAATGCACAAATATTGGAACATTCTCGATCGGTGTTTTTCATAACAATTCGTGGATCGGATTGAGCTATAATTATCCATACCCATGGAAGGGCACATTCCTTGCTATCAGAGTCAATGACAAGATATACTCGACTTCACCATATATCAAGGATTCTGAATCTATGGATCCATATGTTAAAATAAGTCCAACAAGGATAAATAATTCTGCAATCCTCACTTCGTGGAAATTACCGGAGGAAATTTATGTTGAGGAACTGATAAGGAGTATTGAGAAGGGGACAATCATAGAGATAAGGATAAGGAATGATGCAGTAGAGCCGAGAGATGTGTCTGCAAGACTTACACTTGATGTAAAGATACATATGAATGATGGCGGAATTCTTTTCATAAATTCCATGAACAGATCCACAGAGATCGAAATGAATAAGAGTGAGATAGATTTTGATTACTGGGAGATCATGGCGGGGAATTTATCTATAACTGGCTATTTTGAGAGAATCCCCGATAGATTCGTGGTTGCTAACTGGAGAAAGACGGCGCATAAGAGCAGTTGGGAATATAAAATTGATACGAACAATGAAATATCCTCTGATTGTTCGGTCATTCTTCTTTATGGACCCGAGTCAATTCACGCAAATGAGGATATGAATATTAAATTTATCTACAAACTCTCGACATGCTTCGACAACATAAGGAATAACGGAGAGAGTGATGTTGATTGTGGAGGACCATGCAGCAGGAAATGTCCTATAGGAGATACATGCTACTCAACTAATGATTGTGAGTCTGGACTTATTTGCGAGAATAACATATGCGTAACAACGGACATCGTAAGAAAATACCGGTCTCAGATTACTATTTTTGCCACCCTGTTCCTAACATCCTTCATTATCATGATAATATGGTGGATGAGGAGCAGAATAAATAGAGAAAAGGCTGAGAAGTTAAAAGAGAAAAGGATAGAGGAGGAGACTGAGAAAAAGGAAATCGAGAAGGTTAAACCCATGAATGAGGCTCAGACATCTGAATTTGATGAAGGAGCGATCAGGAAAGAAATCGAGAGATTGGATAGCGAATGGGAGAAACTCATGGAAGAATGGAAAGAAATGGAAGCAAATGAGATGGAAAAATAACCACCACATTAAGTACTATAAAATATCTCCA
>QMZM01000072.1 GCA_003663175.1 Candidatus Altarchaeales archaeon
ACCTTACCATGTGAACCCAACTTTATAATACAGTAAAAAAATTATCTATTGCATATCTTACTTGTCCGAGAGATAGACCGCCATCTCCCGGCGGAACCTTTCTGTGTTGTAGAAATTCTATTCCCCTATCTTCTAGATATTTTGATATTGTAGTGACGATCACATTGTTATAAGAGACGCCGCCAGAAATTCCAATTTTATCGATGTTATGGATTTTTGCTCGCATGACAGCAATCTCTGCAATTCCCATTGCAAGTGCAACCTCTGCGGAGAATGCGATATCTTCTTTTTTATATCCATCTTCCTTCAGCTCAAGAACCCTGTTGAGTATTTCCGTTGTGTTTAGAATTCCATCTCTAATGTGTATCGGAAATTCCAATAATCTTTTCCCCTTATTTGCTAAACTATCTAATTTCATTGCTGGCTCGCCCCCATAACTCCTATAGTGGCACACTCCCAACAGAGATGATACAGCATCCAACACCCTACCCATCGATGTAGTTCTCATAACATTTATGTCTTTATCAATCTGATTAATCAGAATATCAATTTCCTTTGTTCCGTGCCTGAATCTCAATCCATTTCTAATTAAGATCTTCTTCAATTCATTTTTTGGATAAATATTATATAAAATCCCCGCAACCATCCTTCCGGGATAATAGGCTGCGATATCTCCGCCGGGCATTCTCTGCTCCTCCAGGTGACCAACTCTGGAGAATTCTCCATTCTTGTAGAGAATTATCTCGCCACCCCACGCCCTTCCATCCTCACCATAGCCATAACCATCAACACATATTCCAACAATTTTATCACATCCATATTCTGCAATTAATGATGCTAAATGGGCATAATGATGCTGAACTCTAATTAGAGGAATTTCATTTTCCCTACAAAACCTTATTGCAAATCTTGTTGTGTTGAAGTTTGGATGTAGATCGCAGGCAATCGCATCTGGTTTGGATTTCGTCAATTTCATGAGATGAATTATTGCATCCTCGAGATAATTTAATGTATTTAAACTCCTTGTATCTCCGATGTGCTGTGTAAGAAACGCCCTTTTATTCGTTAATAGACACGCCGTGACATTCTCCTCGGCACCAACTGCGAGTATATTCTTCTCAAAATTTATATCCAATTCTATGGGTACTGGAGCAAAGCCCCTGCTCCTCCTAATGAATGTTCTCTTATTATTGATAAATTTTATCACGGAGTCATCGCACCTATTAACGATCCT
The DNA here is from genome assembly GCA_003663175.1 of Candidatus Altarchaeales archaeon. Taxonomy (GTDB): domain Archaea; phylum Altiarchaeota; class Altiarchaeia; order IMC4; family QMZM01; genus QMZM01. The sequence goes on from QMZM01000072.1 coordinate 1,235, forward strand.
TAGATCGTGTAAAAGAAGATAATCTGCAATTTTAAATTCCTTGGCATCCTTGTTTCTTATTATCATCGGCTCCCCGGGGATATTTGCCGAGGTCATTATTAATGGCTCTTTAATCTTCCTTAGAATTATATGCTGAATTCCAGTGCAGGGGAGCATAACACCAATTGTGTCAAGTCCTGGAGAAATGTTATCTGAAAGATGGTAATCCTCGCTCTTCCTTAGAATGACAATTGGTCTCTCCCTCGATTTTAATGCATTCTCCTCTCTCTTACCTATTATTGCAAATCTCTTCACTACCCCGATGTCCGGACACATTACCGCAAATGGCTGTTGGGGTCTCTTTAGTTTTTTTCTCAATTCTGAGATTATTTCATCATTTGTTGTAATCGATGCTATATGCATTCCACCAATTCCCTTTATGCACAGAATTTTACCATTTTTTAGAAATTTTACTGCACTTTCAATTGGATTTTCTATTCTCTCAAATTTCTTATCCAATAAGAAATACCCCGGACCGCATTCCCTACATGCGATTGTCTGCGCGTGAAATCTCCTATCCTCGGGATTTTCATATTCTTTTTTGCATTTATCGCACATATCAAACTCATGGAATGATGTGTTTTTTCTATCGTACGGAATCCTCTCTATCGTTGTGAACCTTGGACCGCAGTCGGTACATGTTGTGAATTCGTAGAGGTATCTTCTGTTATTCTCCGAGAATATCTCATCTACACAATTATCGCAGATGGAAATATCTGCCGGTATAAACCCAATGCTTCCCCTACCACCCGAGTGTATTATTTTAAATCCCCTGTATTGTCCCAATGCCTTGCCGAATTTTACATCAATTTTATCAATTCTCGAATTTTTCGGCTTTTCTCTTTCCAATAATTTTATAAATTTCTCGATTCTCTCTCTTTCTCCCTCAACACGAATTTCAACTCCTCCAAATCCCAGGTTCCTAACATAGCCATTGAGAGCAAATTTCCTTGCAATTCTATAAATAGAGGGTCTGAAACCAACCCCCTGCACAATCCCGGACACGGATATTATTGCCGATATTGGCGACATTTTTTTGAATAAAATTCTTAATTCTTAAGATGTGTCTCGCAATCCCGGGTAAGATATTGGAAATTCATGGAAATAAGGCAATAGTTGATTTTGGTGGTATAAGCAGGGAGGTTAGAATAGACCTTGTAGATGCAGATGTTGGGGATTATGTGATTGTCCATGTTGGTTATGCAATTCAAAAGCTGAGTGAGGAGGAGGCTGAGGAGAATATAAGACTTCTCAGGGAAATGATATGAAAGATGCTTCACGAATTTAGAGACAAATCAATTGCGAAGAGATTATCAGGGCGGATAAGGAAAATCTCCAAGGGTATGGGGCATATAAAGATAATGCACGTTTGCGGTACTCACGAATACACAATAACGAGATTTGGAATCCGCTCATTACTACCGGAGAATATCGAAGTGATCTCCGGCCCCGGGTGTCCGGTGTGTGTGACAACAACTCGTGAAATAGATGAGGCAATTCTCTTATCTAAGAATGAGGATGTAATTGTGACAACATTTGGTGATATGCTCCGAGTCCCTGGAAGCGAATCGAGTTTGGTAGATGCGAAGTCGAGAGGATGTGATGTTAGAGTGGTTTATTCTATATCGGATGCTGTTGAGATTGCAAGAGAAAATTCAAGAAGGGAAGTAATTCATGTTGCCATTGGATTTGAAACCACTTCTCCATCAACGGCGGTCGAAATAAAAAACGCGCCAGAGAATTTTTCCATTTTAAATTGTCATCGCCTAATTCCACCGGCAATGGAATTTCTGATGGAGAGAGGAAATGTCAAAATTAACGGGTTCATAAACCCGGGGCATGTATCGACAATAATTGGCTTAAGACCTTATTACAAGATAAGCGAAAAATACAATGTTCCGCAAGTAATTGCCGGTTTTGAGCCAAATGATGTTTTATTTGCGATTCTTATTCTTTTGGATATGATAAAGAAGGGGGAATTTGAGGTTAGAAATGAATATTCCAGGGTTGTCAGAGAGGAGGGGAATTTGAGGGCTATTAAGGCAATAAACGAGGTTTTTAAGCCGAGTGATGTTAAGTGGAGGGGCTTTCCTGAAATTCCAGGTTCTGGTCTTAAATTGAGGAATAGATTTCTCAAGTATGATGCGAGAGAAAAATTTGATATAAATCTAAGAAATTCAAAGGAGCCAAAGGGATGTAGATGTGGCGATATACTAAAGGGAACTATCCATCCAAGAGAATGTCCTTTATTTTCTAAGATATGCATTCCAGAAAATCCAATCGGGCCTTGTATGGTCTCGATGGAGGGTGCATGTGCTATTGCATATAGGTATGGTTCTGAATGAATAATTAATAAAAATGCACGAATTCTCCATCGCGGTAAATATATTGGAGAATGCAATAAAGGAAGCAAAGAAGCATAAAGCAAATAGAGTAAAGGAAATTTTTCTCGAGATCGGACAATTAACTTTGATAAATCCAGAACAGTTGGAATTTGCAATTAAATCTATAGCAGAGGGAACGATTGCGGAGAATTTAAGGGTGAATATAGAGATTTCCCCTATAAGAGTAAAATGCGGGAACGAGCATGTGAATGAACTTCAATGTGATGGTAAGGATTATTATTTTCTCTTATCACATCTAAGATGTCCAGAATGTGGAGAAGCGGTAAAAATTCTTTCTGGAAGAGAATGTATATTGAAGAGGATAATTGCCGATTAATAGAAGTTGAGTGAAGTAAAGTCACATATCGTTGTTATACACGATGCATGACATCTTTTATTCCATTAACCTGCATTCAATAACTTATCGAGAATGTATAAAAATCATTTAATATTTCTCAGAAATCTCCTCTGTTGTTGGATAAAGCGAGGGTTCTGTTGGTTGCGTGAGGTTGGTTATCCTTCAGTTAATTTTTATTGGATGAAATTACAATATTTAATCGCTGTGAATATTCTCCTTCTTTCAACATAACTTGTTCAGCATTCATGCTATAGCCGAACTGACTCCTGTGGTGTTCAAAATGCATCACAGGAGGACATATATGTCTTGTAAAAACTGCAAACGGATTGTGTGGGCAAAGTCAATTTGCCCGAGATGCGGAGGGAAGACGACCGAACATTTTACCGGATTCGTGGGCGTACTCGACCCGGAGAAGTCAGAGATTGCAAGAAAACTGGAGATAAAAGAAAGGGGCAAATACGCCCTAAAGGTTAGAAAAAGGCGGGGCTGATGCCCCATTTTTATTTTTTATCAATTCAATTTTAATTTCAGAAACGTGTTGAGGAAAGTTGTTTAGGATTGTGTTGTTTTTAATTGTAGTGCCTAATTCCCCATCAATCCTTCTAAATTAAACTCAAATTAAACATTTATTAAACATTAATATCCAAAAATACTTATAGAGTGAAAATTTGAAATGCCGATAAAGAAAACCATAATCCTGAATGGAAAGAAGGTAGAGGCATGGGTTCCGGATCCGAAAATTTCGAGAGAAGAGGCTTTGAAGAGATTTAGAGAGGATATACGGGAAATTGTCAGAAGAAAACTTGAGATGGAAAAAGCTAAGAAAATCGTTGTCTGAGTTCTTTATAAGTGATAATCTTTCTATAATACTCCTCATATTTATCTGCCAATTTCTCTTCTCCCGTCAGAAACCATAAATTGTACCTCTTAGCAATCTGTAGATGAAGTAAATTAACTAAGGTTTTCTTTTTAGTAGGGACATTTTGAACAATACTTAGAAGGTCATCAATATCAATTTCACCTCTAATGTAGGTAATATCAAATGATTGCATAAAATCGTTCCAAGTTTTCTCTGCAAATTTTGGATCACATCCCCATTCTGAAATTAGATATCGAGTTATCTCAACTTTTGTCAGATCGGAG
>QMZM01000073.1 GCA_003663175.1 Candidatus Altarchaeales archaeon
AGATGCCGAGAATGCAAATCTGAGACTCGATTATGAGAGAATTAACGAAATTAAGCCAGAGGAGGCGATTCAAATATCCAGGGAATATGGAATTCCATTACATCCAAGATATACCTATCACTGGGAGGACATATCGATAATTGAATTGAAGGCATTGATTAAATGGTTATCGAACGGAAAAATTAAATCCGATAGATTTGTCGTTAAATTGGCAGAAGAGAAGAGGATATTAGAACTGCTATGTGTTCCACATAATGTTGACAATGACGATGTTATAATTAATGAATATATCACCCTTCTCTATCCAATCGGAGCATATGACGGCTCATCACTAAACTTCGATAGATCCAAGAATCTCTTAAATGAATTTATCGAGAATTTAGAAGATGATGGAAAGGATATAGAGAAATTAACTGCATTAGAATTCATCAATAAGGTTTCAGAAATAAAAATAAGACCAAAAATAGGAACATATATTGGAGCGAGGATGGGGCGACCAGAAAAAGCTAGAGAGAGAAAGATGCAACCCCCAGTCCATTGCCTGTTCCCAGTTGGCGATTATGGAGGCTCTGAGAGGAACATAAAATTGGCATCCGAAAAGGGGTACATCTCTGTAGAAATTGCAAGATATGAATGCCCAAGGTGTAAGACATACGCGATATCCTCCAAGTGTCCAACATGTGGCAGTAAAACAATTCTAAGGAGGGTTTGTCCATTCTGCAGGATTTCAACCAGATTCAAGACATGTCCAAAATGTAAACGAAGCACACAATTCTATGAAAAACAATCAGTTAACTTGGCAAATATCTGGAAAACAGCAATTGAAAATCTCAATCTGAAAGAAATGAATGTCAAGGGTGTTAAGGGAATGATATCAAAGTATAAGATTCCTGAACCACTGGAGAAGGGAATTCTAAGAGCCAAGAATAATGTCTTTGTATTTAAGGATGGAACCATAAGATTTGATGCAACAGATGCTCCAATTACACACTTTAAGCCGAGGGAGGTAAATGTCTCAATTGAAAAATTAAAGGAATTGGGTTACGAGAAGGACTACCTGGGCAACGATTTGGTCGATGAGGAGCAAATTATCGAGTTGAAGACTCAGGATGTCATAATTCCAGAGAGTTGTGCAGAATACCTACTTAGGGTTTCCAGATTTGTAGATGAATTGCTCGAGAAATTCTATAATATGGAGAAATTCTATAATGCCAAGACGAGAGAGGATTTGCTCGGACACTTAGTAGTTGGTCTTGCTCCGCACACATCTGCTGGAATTATCGGGAGGATAATTGGCTTTACAAAGGCGTCTGTATGCTATGCGCATCCATTCTGGCATGCTGCAAAGAGGAGAAATTGTGATGGTGATGAAGATTCCATAATGCTCCTCTTAGACACACTGTTAAATTTCTCACAGAAGTATCTTCCAGAGACAAGGGGTGGTAGAATGGATGCGCCACTCGTTATTACGACAATTCTCGACCCAAAAGAGATTGACAATGAAGCACATAAGATGGAGGTTGTGGGGAGATATCCTATAGAATTCTATGAAGCGACTTGGAAAAGATTAAATCCGGCAGAAATTGAGATAAAGACCGTGAACTCGCTCTTAGACTCCGAGATTTATCCTAGGATTGGATTTACGCATCAGACCTCAGATATAAGTGGCTATGTTCTTGAGACAACATATGTGAAATTAAAGACGATGAGGGATAAGGTTGATGCACAGTTAAAAATTGCTGAAAAGATAAGGGCAATTAGCGAGAGGGGTGCTGCCGAACTTGTGATAAATTCACACCTCCTTAGAGATACATACGGAAATTTAAAGGCATTTTCAAGACAGAAGTTCAGATGTGTTAAGTGTAATGAGGCATATAGAAGAATTCCACTAATTGGTAAATGTAGGAAGTGTGGTGGCAGGCTTATCCTCACGGTTACGGAGGGCAGTATAAGAAAATATGTTGATATTTCACTCGATATAAGTGAAAAATATAATGTTTCTGAATATATAAAGCAGAGATTAATTTTGCTGAGGAATGATATAGATTCGCTATTCATTAATGACCTCGATGAGCAAAAAACTTTATCCGATTTTATGTAAATTGTTTATGTGGATTGTGTGTTTTATAATTTTATACCACAATATATATTCAATCCAAATTTAATAGAGGTGATAGAAAAATGATGGTTACAATAAGTCTGATAAAGGCGGATATTGGTAGTGTTGGAGGCCACATTATGGCATCGAATGAAATACTGAATTTATGCAAGGAAAGATTGGAGGAAGAGAAGGGAAAATTATTAATAGATGTCTATGTTACGAGATGTGGAGATGATGTTGAGTTACTAATGACTCACGAGAATGGTGTTGATGCAAAAGAAATTCATGAGTTGGCATGGAATACATTCAAGGAAGGGGCAGAATTAGCAAAGGAACAGGGTTTATACGGAGCGGGTCAAGATTTACTGAGCGATGCATTCTCCGGAAATGTTAGGGGAATGGGTCCCGGGATATGCGAGATGGAATTTGAAGAGAGACCCGCCGAGGTATTTATTGCATTCATGGCCGATAAGACCGAGGCATCTGCATTTAATTTGCCGTTATATGAGATATTTGCAAATCCATTTAGTACCGCCGGGTTGGTTCTGGATCCAAAATTGCACGATGGATTTAAATTTGAGGTTCACGATGTGAAAGGCAGTAGAAAGATAATGTTTGATACTCCAGAGGAATCCTATGATTTATTGTCATTGATTGGATTAACCGATATATATGCAATAAAACGAGTCTATAAGAAATCCGGCGAGATCGCCGCGGTTGCAAGTACCGAAAAGGTAAATTTTAATTGCTGGGAGATATGTGGGCAAAGATGACCCAGCAATGCTCGTAAGGGCACAGTCTGGTTTTCCGGCAACTGGCGAGGTCCTGGATCCATTTGCCAGACCATTTCTAATTGCTGGCTGGATGAGGGGAAGCCATAGAGGTCCGTTAATGCCGGTCTCCGAGAAGGATGCCAATCCATCCAGATTTGATGGCCCTCCAAGGATAATTGCACTTGCATTCTCTATCAAGAATGGAAAATTAACAGGTCCCGTTGATTGTTTTGCGGATGTTTCATTTGATGAAGCAAGGAGAAAGGTAAACGAACTCGCAGACTATATGAGGAGACATGGTCCATTTCAGCCACACCTCCTACCTCCCGGAGAGATGGAATACACAACTCTACCACAAGTCATAAAGAAATTGCAAGACAGATTTGAGGAAATATGAATTATGGACCCGTCGGGATTTGAACCCGAGGCCTTCCGCGTGCAAGGCGGACGATCTACCAGACTGATCTACGGGCCCATTTCTTTTTCTCTAATTTAAAGAAATTTTTCTCTAATTAAAGAAATTGTAAGGTAGATTTAAATATTCTCAGATTTTGGAGAGAATTTCTAAAAAATAGATTTAGGTGGAGATACTATAGCGCATACCCTCAATAATAATTGAAAATGTGGAGGTGATCCAGCCGCAGATCCCCCTACGGCTACCTTGTTACGACTTAACCCCCCTCGCGAACTTAGAACTCGACTCTCCCGGATGAGAGAGCCTCGTCCCAAGTTCACTCGGTTGGTTTGACGGGCGGTGTGTGCAAGGAGCGGGGACATATTCACCGCTCTATGGTAAAGAGCGATTACTAGGGATTTCACCTTCACGAGCCTGAGTTTCAAGGCTCGATCCGAACTGAGGCGTAGTTTAGGGGATTAGCTCCTCCTCTCGGAGTCGCAACCCATTGTCTACGCCATTGTAGTCCGCGTGTAGCCCAGGAGATTCGGAGCATACTGACCTACCGTCGCCCGCACCTTCCTCTGGCTCATCGCCAGCGGTCCCCTTATAGTGCCTCCCCTCCATCGAGAGGAGTAGCAAATAAGGGCACGGGTCTCGCTCGTTAGCGGACTTAACCGCACGCCTCACGGTACGAGCTGACGACGGCCATGCACTACCTCTCGGCTTGTCTGGCAAGACCTTCAGCCTGGCCATCATCCTGCCGTCGCCCCTGGTAAGTTTCCCGGCGTTGTATCCAATTGAACCGCAGACTCCACCCCTTGTGGTGCTCCCCCGCCAATTCCTTTAAGTTTCAGCCTTGCGACCGTACTCCCCAGGCGGTGGGCTTAACGGTTTCCCTTCAGCACCTCTCGAACACGAGGTTCGAGAGATACTTAGCCCACATCGTTTACGGCTGGGACTACCCGGGTATCTAATCCGGTTTGCTCCCCCAGCTTTCGTCCCTCATCGTCGGGCCCGTTCTAGTTGGATGCCTTCGCCATCGGTGGTCTTCCTGGGATTATACCATTTCACCGGTACCCCAGGAATTCCTCCAACCTCTCCCGGCCCCTAGTCTAGCAGTATTCCCTGCGAGCCCTATTGTTAAGCAATAGGATTTCACAGGGAACTTGCTAGACCGACTACGGACGCTTTAAGCCCAATAAACGTGACTACCACTCGGGCTGCTGGTTTTACCGCGGAGGCTGGCACCAGTCTTACCCAGCCCTTATTCGCAGAGCTTTTTACACTCTGCAAAAGTCTCCCGTTAAGGAGACACTCAGGGTCCCCCCATCACGCTTTCGCGCATTGTGGAGGTTTCGCGCCTGCTGCGCCCCGTAGGGCCTGGATCTTTGTCTCAGTATCCATCTCCCGGCTCCTACTCCCATAGCCGGTACGGATCGTAGGCTTGGTAGGCCGTTACCCTACCAACAACCTAATCCGCCGCAGACCCATCCTCGGGCGATACTCAAGAGAGTATCCTTTTGGTTGGGATCATTCCAGAGTTCCCAACCTATGGGGCATTATCCTCAGTTTCCCGAGGTTATTCCCCTCCCGAGGGCAGGTTGTCCACGTGTTACTGAGCTGTTCGCCGGGTTTCATAATTGAAACCCAGACATGCATGGCTTAATCGGACCCTGACAGCAGTAGCCTCCAGCAGGATCAACTGGAGTTGTCGCAAGGCA
>QMZM01000074.1 GCA_003663175.1 Candidatus Altarchaeales archaeon
CAATATGTTGCTATCTGATCTAGAATTCCCCTCTTATTTAATACATCTAACGCATCTTCCGATGCATAATGAAGATTCCTGAACTCAAGAATCTCCGTCCTAGAAGTCTTTGAAAATTGAATACTGAAGATTGCCGTTACTATAATGAGTAAAAATATAATCGCCATTATCGAATCTGCCAGTACACCATAGCCCCTGTTGTTTAGTTTCCTTGGCCTCTCTTTTGGTTTCATTTCCACACAACGAATTTAATCTTTACAATCTCATCATTTAATATTGCGCTTCTCCATATTGTGAGCATATACTCATAATCTCCGTGTGGGGAATTTCCAGTAGCACATTGGGTTCCATTTAGGTTGAGGACTGTTCCATTTATATCCATTAGTTCAAAATAGAATTCATACTTCCCAAGACCTAATAGATAGCGACTACAATTATAATTATTTGAGCCAATAATTCCGGTGGGGCATAGACTACTACCAGATGTGCTCATTAATTCTATAAATTTCAACACCTTCCTCTCGTCTAAAATTCTGCTTTTATTTGCGAGACCTATGGATATTATATCGTCTGTAGAGCTCGTAGAAAACCAATCATTTGGCATCCCCGGGGTTCTTATTAATTTCTCTACGGCATTTATTGCGGAATTCTCCATATCATACAATCTTTCTGATGTAATTATGCTCCTATTCGTCGTATCCCAAAGAAATAAGATCGCCGTCAATACCAAGAGGAAGATGATATATGCTAATATAAATTCACTACTAAATGTCTGCGCCTTTCTTCCCAACTCAAATGACCTCAATGGTTGCATTATAATGATTATCTTCCTCTATACTTTCATAAATCTCATTCAATGAATCTACAACTATTGAAATTGTGTAATTGCCGGGGGATACGCCAGCTACATGAACGGTTGCGGTTTTACTCTCTCCAGCCTCTAATGAATCTATTCTGGCAGAATAATTTCCAATGATCGAGTTATTGAATGTCACACTAAACGAGGCAGAGTCATTTATGCCAATATTTATTACATCAATGCTGATATTGAAATTTCCATGCCCTATAACTCTTGGCTTAAATGTCTCCCTAATTACTCTTAAATCTGGGCGCTCACATGTGATTAATATGGTTCCATTGTCATTAAAAATTTGTAGTCTTTTATCTAATCCCTTTTCAATGATCGTGTGGTTGTTATTGCTACAATAAACTCGAGTATTGTTCGTTATCACCTGAAGTCCATATGCCCTATATCCATGCGTTCCACGCCACATTATCTCAACATAGTTTCCATAGACACTGAGATTATACTCATGCATACCTATAAGGTATCTTGGAATTCTTATATGCCTATAATAATTTGAGCCTTGCTGTGCGACTGTATCTATATTGTATGCCAAACTCTGACAGATTCTTCTTGCATCGAGATCCATCTTAAGTTCATTGCTCTCTACCGTTTTTCGGTAGGCCGCAATAAGTGCAATTGTAAACACTATGAACAATAATCCCAATGTCACTATCATTTCTAATGTTGATTGACCCTCCCTGTTCATCCTTATCTATCGGTAATAATACCAATTAATTACCTCGTATTCGTAGATTATTGATTTCTTCTCCCCGCTCCTCAATGTCAAATCCCATGTTAATACATTATGAATTCTTTCTGGCTTTATGGTAGATGACTTCAGATTTACTTGGTCTCCAGAAACCATATAGTCCTTAATTTCAATCTCAACCTCTTCATCTCTGAAATTCTCAATTGTTAGATTTACCTTATAGTAGGTTGTTCTCGAATATCTTATCTTATGCCCTATCGTCTCTTGCGACTCCGGGTATTCAATTTTCTCAAGAGTTTGTTTCTTCACATTGATGTCTGGCGCCTTGCTTACCTTAACCTTAACCTTATCGTTCTTTGCTACATAGTCTATCCTATCCTGTCCCTGGAAATTTCCATTTATATAGATAGAAAAAATTCCTTTTGCCCACGGGTCGGGAAGTGAATTCGTAAACTCAAAAACTCTATAAACAGTATCCCCCTGCCTAGTATCCCAGAAGTATTTTTTATTAAATTCGACCTCACCAGTAAATAACGGCAAATATCTCGTTTCACCATTCTTCAGCGTTACCTTATTACTTAAGGTATAGATGTAAAATTCCCCCAACTCCTCTTGTGTAAATTGAACATTGACCTGAGGTGGAGCATATTCTGCCTCTGCAACTGCTGTCGCCTTCTCTAACGCATATCTAACCCCTCCGAATCCAATTGGTGGTCGAATTATCCTTGGATAAAGGACAATTGGATAGCCAATAACCAGCTTCATATCAACATTGTTCCAATCCTCTATGTTGTTGGTGACTATTGCCCATGCCTGCAGGGTTCCTCTTCCCCTCTTTTCTTCCGAATTTGTATAGAATTTATACTCTGGCTTCCAGTTGGCACCCCATGCGAGATAACTTATCTCTATGTTATGCGTCCCCGGATTTGAATTTTCTTTAAAGATCAATTCAGGAATCCTGTTCGTTTTATTCACTTCTATAATTTTTTCAGTAACCGCTCCATATATTATCATTTCTTTCACATCTCTCTTATTTATGAATAGAATCCCATTTCCAAGATTAATCCCAATCTTATCTTCGCCATTCCATATCAATTCCCCCTCAACCGTTTTGTTTCCATAAATCCTTAGGGAGATCTCCTTACCGATCGAATCCCGTAGAATTTCGTTAAAGCATAGGGTTTTATTTCTATATTCCGTTGTCGTTGTTTCTCTTGTATGATGATACCATTCTAATATTGCCCCATTGTCGTCATTTATGAGAATTGAATCGAGAATTGGCTTAGTGAAATTCACTATTCTCAGCTCAATTACACCTCCCTCCAAATCAATGACAGAACTTCTACCTATAAATGCCATATCATTGTCATAAATTGTCACAGAATTTACCGGGGCGTTGATCTCCCTATACTCTAAGGAGACCACATATGGTGTCATTGTGAGAATGGAGAGAAACACAAAAATCAATCCATGTTTTTGAGCCATCTCCCATCACCATTTAAATTTTTATTATAATATGGACTGGATGGATATATAAATGTATATATGTGACCGTGTATGGAAATTAGAAATGAAAATTGGAAACGAGATGGTGCAATGAAGATAAGAGTTTAGTCAGCATGTTCCTCCACTTACCGTTGATGAGGATATGCCCAGAGAGATATTACACTCCTCTGACAAGCTGTTTATAATATCCTTATAAGTTTCTCAGAAATTTCAGCTACATGATCCAGATGATCCACTTCCACTACCAGAAAAACCAAAACCAGGACTTGGAGTAACTGAGGATAGATTTTCATTACACTCTTCAGGTTTATCTTTAAAGCCTAAACATATAGCATGAAGTAAGCTTGCAGGATCTCTTCTTGTTCTTGCAACTACACCATTTATAACTAAGGTAGGCGATCCAGTAACTTTGTATTTATCATTATCTTCTTTGTAAACATCAAATACGGGAAATCTCCCATTTAGCCATGTTGACTTGTCATTATACTTTTCAGTTACTTTGTATTTTGTGTCTACCTGTTGGATACATTCGTTTAATTCTTCTTGATTTATTCCGATCTCTGTTAAACATTGATTCGTGTCCCCCTCCTTCAAAAAGCAGGTCAGATATGGAATATATTTATCCTTGAAGTCTCTTTGGATACAATACTGATTCAGTTGTTCATCTAATTCTTTTTTGCCATGCATAGCATAAGAACAGAACTTCACCTCGAAATCTATTTTATCCTCCAAGAGATTTACAACGGGGAGTATTCCCTTTTCCATCTGTATTCCATATGGACAGAATGCCATCACAAATAACTCAACCCTCGGCTTTTCAAGTTTTGGCATACACACCCACATATGCTCACAGTCAGAGTCATTACAATCAATTAAACCATTTCCATTATCATCTATGCCATTATCACATATCTCTGCAGTAGGGTCAAAATTAGCACCAATTCTCAGAGATAAATAATTACCTCTTTTTTCGAGATATCTTTGAATCGAATTATAATTTGCATATTCTTTTACAGACTCCTCAAATAATATAGCTGGAAGATATTTGAGATTAAGAGTATTGTAGAGGTCTTTACCTTCATCGGAGCTATAATCTATTTCTTTCACATTCATTCTGGGAAAGAGGTCTCTAAGTTGCGGAATCAAACGTTTGATAAGGTTGACACATTCGGAACATCTTTTATCATTTAGGATTATCACATTAAGTGTTTCTTCTTTGGGGATGGTCGTTGCTATAGTAGTAGTTACATTAGTAACAGATATACTCTTACTGGTCAGGTCAAATCCCATAGAACCGGCAACAATAAAGCCAATAATAAAGAATATGATCGCTGTCATTATCAAATTTATCAGATTTTTATCGATTTGCAGATTTATCTTATCCTCCTCGACAATGTCCTCTTTATCACCCCTCTTCGTCACCCTTTCCTTTTCCTTAGACCTCCCAGGTTTTTTGTCAGATTTTTTCCTTCTTGCCATCCTAAGAAATTAGACTTTAGTCTTTAAAAATAATTAAAAGAATAAAAGAGTGAGAATAATTTTTTTCATAAAAATGGATATAGATGGGCCCGCCCGGATTCGAACCGGGGACCTTCGCCGCGTCAAGGCGACGTCATAGCCAGCTAGACCACGGGCCCCTTTAGTGTAATGTTAAGTGCGATTTCGTTGAAATCGCACATTTCTCGTCGGGAAATTCCGACCGTCATAACCACCTAGACCACGGGCCCCTTCTCATCACCCCTATTAATTTCCAGATTAATTTCAGATTTCTATTTATTAGATTTGGAATTAAAATTTTTATAATGCCCGAAAAATTCCCAAGATTGACCGTGGATGCAGTAATAC
>QMZM01000075.1 GCA_003663175.1 Candidatus Altarchaeales archaeon
CGGCATATTCTCTATTTAGAAATTCAGAAATATAAATGTCTGTAGTTTTTGCTTTTCTCTACCAAAAATCTCCGTGGATCAACCAATATAGAACGGAATAAAGTCCTCCCGTCTCTTACCAATCCTTAGCAATTCCTCGAGAGATATACCATGCAGCATCAATCTCTTTAACTGTAATTGGAAGATCTGAGCGGAATAGTAGGCATCAACCAGTGCGGAGTGTCTATAGAAATCATCTAAACGGTAGATCCTTATAAGTTCATCGAATGTATTTATGTTTCTACCTGCAGTCTTTCTTCTTATATATCTCTCTATCTGCAATATATCAATCCGCCTTGGATCAAATTTCAAATCTTGATTTGAAAAATATTTCTTCAGAATACTAACATCAAACTCGATATCACAACCGACCACAATACCATTCTCAAGTTTTTTGAATATTATCTCCGAAACCTCCTCAAATCTTGGAGCGCTTTCTATCGTTTTTATATCTATTCCATGAATCTTAATTGATTTGGCATTTATGCGCTTAGATTTTATGAAGGTTGAATAACAATCCCTTATCAAAATCCTCGTTCCAAGCATCGGTACTATGGCAATCGATAATATCTCCGCATTTTTATCTAGAGATGTTGTTTCTATGTCCAGAGCATTAAACCTGATTTTGGATAGCATATCTGTCCCCAATAAATCTTTTAAAATCTAATAAAATCTTTCTCGCCTCCTTTAATAACATTTCATCAATTATTCCAATTTTATTTTCAAATTTCCTTCTCATTTCTATATCTGTTATAACACGATACGATTCCAAGATATCCTCAACGGTGCGGATCTTCTCCACTAAAAATTTACATCTCTCTTCGGTATTCTTGATGTCCAACATTTTAAATTCTAATGAAAGTGCCCTTATACCATTTACTATTGATAAATAGTCATCATTTACTGATATACAATTCCTTGCCGAGAGTAGTATCCCCTCCTTTATTCTTTTTGATAGAGTATTTAAAAATTTGTCATAAAATTCCCTTTTTCCATAAAGAAGGCGACCATCATAAAACTCTGGAAGATGCGCGACATTTAAATTCTCAATAAATTCATCGACATCATCAACATGAATTTTCTCTAAATATCTAATTTCAAATCCAATATTTCTCAATTTATTTTCAACAATTTCAATAAACTCATCTGCATTCTTATTATAGATGACAACGGAGTGCACCTCTGGGAATATCAGTTCCTTCCTCCCGGCCGTGCCCAACTTTATCCACGCAAACTCGGGAATTTTTTTATCCTTTATTAATTTTTCTATAATTAGGTCATACATGCCAGACGATATTCTGGATACCTCCGAGAATGGCACCTTTGATGCCATGTCCTCTATACACTCCAATATTTTATTCATCATCTCCGGCAATCTCTTCTCTTCAAGGGATATTATGCTCCTCGATAATGATAGGAGTGATGAAAATGATTCCAATCTTAGCAGAATGTCCCTGCTTGAGATAATGCCCTTAATCTTATTATCATCCATCACAACAAGATGGTTTATTCCATTCGAAACCATGAGAAGATAGGCTTCCATAACTGTTCCATCCTCATTTATGCTTATCACCGGTGTGGACATATGCCTTCCTATTTCATCATCTAAGGGTACTTTCAAATGTATCAATCTCGGCAAATCTCTTTGAGTAAATATGCCTATCGGTTTTTTATCATCGACTACAATAACTGAGCCAACATTATTATCGTTCATCAGTCCAGCAACATCTCTTATGCTGGCATTCTTAGAACAAACAACTGGTCTTTTTGAAACGAGTTCGATAACTGAAGTTGCATACAGATGTTCATAGGTTCTCGAGACCCTTGACAATTTTAATATGGAGGAAAGTCTCTTCGTTAAAATCTTAACAAAGAAATCGGAAAATTTTCGATTTGAATTGAAAACCCTGATGAAGTTTTCCTTTCTTATGAGATAGCAGACACAATCCGCATCCGCAATTGCTGTGCGTTTTGGCGGATTCGAGGAGAGAACCGATGCAATACCAAATATCTCCCCCTCTTTGAGGGTTTCTCTATATTCAGAGTCTTCATCTATCAGCAAAATCCTACCACATTTTATTATGTATAGGTATTTAAGAGGAGTGCCGTCCTTCCTAAAAATGGTCTCCCCCTTGCCAAATATCTCAGATTCCAATCCATTCAATATGATTTTCAATTCCGATTTACTCAAAAAAGAAAATGGTTCGATTTTTTCGAGATACGCGGCGGGAGGAAACATTTTAAAAAATATAAAAATAAAAAAGAAGAGAAAGTGGGAAAAATTCGAAAACTTTAGTCCTCTGTAATGGTCTTTGCTGCCGCTTCATCTATTGGCACAATCTCTTCCTTCGGCATCGTAGATAACTCAGCCTTCCATGCCATTGCCCACATCATAAACACACCGAGTATCCACCATATGAATATCCAGACCCACTGTGCGGGCACACCAAACCAGTAACCATTCGCAAATATTGGTGCCCCTACGAATGTCATTATCCACCAGAATGGCGCAAAGAACTTTACAAATGTTCTCCACTTCTTAGCACTTTCGCTTGGATAATCGACCTTTGCAAAGTAGTCATGTATCTCGTTCCTCATCCTCCTCTCTTCCTTAGTTTGTTTTGTGAATGCACTCACCACAACTGTTGTAATTAAATTCGCTAGTATACCCCATCCACAACAGTGTATCGATAGAGGATACTTGTAATGCGCTAAGAATTCGTTGATCGCTGGAAATATGTCTCCAAGTAGTGGCACGCCTCCGTATGTTAGTGTTACTGCAATTATTCCGGCATAAACACCTGCCGTGATTCCCTTCCCAGTAAATGTGTTTCTTAGATAAGCCATCGCAAATAGTGCAATGAATAACTGGAACGCATATGAAGTAGCCAGACCACCCAACATAACCATTAAATCTGGTCTAAAGTACGACACTGAGAATGCAAGTGCCACCACAACCAGGGATAATCCCCTTGCTATCCATATCTCTGTAGACTCCTTTATTTCCCTCTTCTTTCTGAGATATGGTGTTACTACTTCCCTTGAGAATATCGCCGCAAAACTGCTTATGTATGGTGCACCGGTTGATTGCATTGCAGCCAAACCACCAACCGCCACCAATACCATTAGAGGCAATGGTAGGAAATCCAGCATCAATCTTGGAACCAATGCATCACTGGACTTACCTTTACCACCGGCACCGATTATCAAATGCTCTAATCCTGCTTTTGAATACGCTTCATTCCCAATTATATCCCTCAATTCTAAACCCGTCATTCCCTGGATTGTACTGAAAATCACCAATATAAAACCAACTATTAGTGATGAACCAACAACCTGTTGCCACGGCATTCCCTTTGGGTCTCTATTACTGAAACCCCACATTGTAAATGCTGGAGAACACTGAATTCCCGCCAGCGCGAACATATAGGTCAGCATCATTAGACCAGTCCACATTGGCAAGCCAGTCGCCGGGTCTTTCCAGTTTGTGTTCAAAACCATAACTCCATGCCCCTGGGTGTAATATGGATCAAGATTTCTTAATCCATCTAGGAATGCATCTATTCCTCCGATAGCATTTATCGCTCCGATACCGATCACCGTTATACCTATCACTAAGAGGAAAAACTGTAATGCATCAACCCATGCAACTGATCTCAAACCACCCATTGATACATAAAACACCAAGACCAACGATAAGGCAACTGCACCACCAAAGTATGGGATAAATCCATCGGTCAATATGCAGAATAGCAAACCTGAAGCCATTAATTGGACTGCCAAATAGAAGATACTGTAGAGAGCTGCGATTAATATAACTGCAAACCCCAGTGCCTTCGAGTCAAATACTCGTCTGTACATCTCTGGAGGTGTTATAAAGCCGTATCTTCTTCCCAGGATCCACTGTCTCTTCAGGAATAATACACCGGTAAATGGTATCGTTATTGCATAAAGTCCTGCAAATGCGTATGCCAATCCCGCACTATATATCGTTCCTGGGTGTCCCACATATGTCCATCCACTGAAAGATGTCGCTGTAGCTGCTAATATAAATAACCAGATTGGTAGTGTCCTACCAGCAATATAATAACCAGCAGCACTCTTCGCCTTTAGATAACCCTTAATACCCCAATAGATACAGTACGTCCAGTAGAGTCCAATCCCCAATAATATCCAAAAGGTAGTATCTTTCATATCACCACCTCCTTATTTTTACAAATTTACATAATTTATCATTTTAATTTATCATTATTTATCATTACAAATAATTTTATCTAATATTACTTCTAAAGTATAAAAATGGTTTAAAATGAAAGGAACAAAAATTCGACAGAAGTCGTTAATATGGAAACTTCCGGTAAGTCTGTATGTAAGATTACTGATAGATATTTCAATGTTGGCTGTTGTTCTGATGACAACATATATGAGCATAATTAACAATCAACTTGGGTTTCTTATAATTCCAATAATTGTTCTGCTTAGTTATGTAATTTTTATGTATAAGGGATTCTACGATATGAGGGTTGAATTTGAAAAAGAAGGTATCGTCCTCGTGTTCTTCCCGTTTGTTAGATTATTAATTCCTTATAAAAAAATAAAATCTGCACAAGTTACAAAAAGAAAATGGAACGACTATCTTACCGGTTATGGATGCAAGATTAATAA
>QMZM01000076.1 GCA_003663175.1 Candidatus Altarchaeales archaeon
AGATAACCTGCCGGGCTTGGGAGCCTCCCACCACGACAACCTCAACTTCAACAACATCAACTTCAACAACATCAACAACATCAACAACAACCACCACATCCACCACCACAACCTCCACCCTCCCCGGTATTGACTTCATCTCTGGCGATCTTGACGGTGAAATAGAACTATTCCTTAATAATGGTACCGGTTCGTTTACCCATCATGTAAATATCTGCCTTCCTGGACCTTCACCCTGTGATGTAGGCTCGCATGCCTTTGGTCTTGCAGCTGCAGACTTCGATGGAGATGGCGATATGGACTTTGTCTCTGGCGATGGTGTCGGTGAAATAGAACTCTTCCTTAATGATGGTACCGGTTCATTCACCTACGATAAAGTAATCGCTGATGTGGGCAATACTGCCTATGGTCTCGCAGCTGCAGACTTCGATGGAGATGGCGATATGGACTTTGTATCTGGCAATTTTGACGGTGAAATAGAACTCTTCCTTAATGATGGTACCGGTTCGTTTACCCATCAGACAAATATCTGTTCCGGTTCGCCATGTGATGTAGGCCAGTTTGCTTATGGTCTCGCAGCTGCAGACTTCGATGGAGATGGCGATATGGACTTTGTTGCTGGCAATGGAGGAGGTATCATAGATCTCTTCCTTAATAATGGTACCGGTTCGTTTACCCATCAGACAAATATCTGTTCCGGTTCGCCATGTGATGTAGGCAATACTGCCTATGGTCTTGCAGCGGCAGACTTTGCATAAATGAGAATCTCTCGGAGAGAATTTATTTAGGGAAGTATTCGTTCCACGACTTGACCTCAATTTCTCTGTCTTTTACCCTCCGTATAGCATTTACTGCCGCCTGCGCCCCAGCAATCGTTGTTATGTATGGAATTCCCAATTCAACCGCACTCCTCCTTATCATATAACCGTCTCTCCTTGGTCCCTTTCCAGTGCTTGGCGTATTGATTATTAAGTCGACCCTCTTATCGTGAATCAAATCGAGTATATTTGGACTGCCCTCACTGATCTTCATAATTTTCATATTCTCGATATTATTTTCTGATAGAATCTCCGATGTTCCAGATGTGGAAATTATATTAAATTCCAACTCCCGGAATTTCCTTGCAATTTCAATTATTCTTGGTTTGTCCCTTTCATTTACACTTATAAAGAGCGCCCCACTTAATGGCAATTCATTTCCCGCAGCAACCTGAGCCTTATAGTATGCCATCGCAAAATCCGTGCCAATTCCCATAACCTCACCGGTAGATTTCATCTCCGGTGTCAAGACCGGATCAACCCCGGGGAGTTTTATGAATGGAAACACAACCTCCTTTACGGCAACATGCCCCATATTTTCCATCGGGTTAAGATTATCTACCAAATTTCTTAATTTCATTCCAAGCATGACCTTCGCCGCGATCTTTGCTAATTGAACACCGACAGCCTTACTAACAAATGGTACCGTTCTCGAGGCGCGAGGATTTGCCTCCAATGCATAAACCGTGTCATTCTTTACGGCATATTGTATGTTAATTAAACCGATCGTGTTTAATTCCAGAGTCAATCTCTCCGTATAATCGATGATAGTGTCAATTATCTTCTCGTGCAGTGTCTGTGGTGGAATTACGCACGCGGAATCTCCAGAATGGACCCCCGCTTCTTCTATATGCTCCATTATCCCTCCAATCATCACATCCTTCCCATCACAGACCGCATCTACATCAACCTCAATTGCGTCCTGAAGAAATTTATCTATCAAAACGGGATGTTCCGGAGAAATCCTAACCGCTTCGTTCATATAATCCTCTAAGTCGATCTCGTCCTGAACTATCTCCATTGCCCTTCCGCCAAGAACATAACTTGGTCTTACTAAAACGGGATAACCGATCCTCTCTGCTATTTCCTTTGCCCCCTCATAACTATAAGCGGTTCCCCAATCTGCAGACGGCACTCCCAACTTATCGAGAATTTTCCCAAAATTGTCTCTGTTCTCCGCCATATCAATATCCTTGGGCGATGTCCCCAATATCTTCACACCGTGCCTATAGAGTGGCATTGCGAGATTTATTGCAGTCTGACCACCAAATTGAACCATTACTCCCAATAAATTCCTCGATTCCAATTCAACAATATTGAGAACATCTTCAAGTGTCAATGGCTCAAAATACAATTTATCTGAAATGTCAAAGTCTGTAGAAACCGTCTCGGGGTTATTATTAATTATTATACTTTCAATACCAATTTCTCTAAGTGCATAAACTGCATGCACCGTACAGCAATCAAATTCGATTCCCTGACCGATCCTTATCGGCCCAGAACCCAAGATGATGACCTTTTTTCTATCTGAAACCTCAACCTCATTCTCCTCTTCATATGTGGAATAATAATATGGTGTTTCCGCATCGAACTCTGCGGCGCATGTATCCACCATCTTGTAGGTTGGGAGAATATTATGCCTTTTCCTGAATTCTCTCATCTCCATTTCATTTCCGAGATATTTGTCCAAGAAGCCCAATCTCTTCAATTCCACTATCCTATCCCTATGCCTTTGATTTCCATTTCCACAATTTTTATTGTTTTTATTATTTTTATTCATCAGATATAATTTTTAGAATATATGTAATAAATTTTATCGGTAAATTATCGGTAAAATTGACAATAAGGGACAACCTGCTGATGCTTCTCGAATTAGTGAGAATTAGAAATGCATTGATTGTATTCTTCGGTGTTATTGTGAGTGCTACATTTATCCTAACTTGCGATTTGACCGATAATGCTGAGGTGGGAAATGTTATTATTGCGGGCATTGCCGCATCACTTATAACTGGAGCGGGGAATGCAATAAATGACTACTTTGACTCCGAGGTTGACAAGATAAACAAACCAAAGAAGCCAATTCCTTCCGGGAGGATAGCAAAGCCAGATGTTGGCATGATTTCAATAGTTTTATTTCTGATTGGAATTGGTTTATCCAAATCAATAAATGATTATTGTCTCATCATAGCGATCTTAAATTCCATGATCCTCATATTATATGCAAAATACTCAAAGAAGGCGTTACTCATTTCCAATCTTACAATAAGTTATCTTGTCGCATCCGTATTTCTCTTTGGTGTATTGGCCACCGTCGATAACCCCGGGGAGATAATGATCGGGGATGACTTAAGAATTGTTATGATTATGTCCGCGTGTGCATTCTTGATGACATTCTCGAGGGAGATTATAAAGGATATCGAGGATATTGAGGGGGATAAAAGAGAATACGCAATTACGCTCCCAATTAGAATAGGAATTGAGAATGCTAAGAAATCCGCAATTATACTTGCCATCGGTGCCATACTCCTCAGCTTCCTGCCGTTCTTCATTCATCTGAGGTCATTCAATTTACTCTCGTACGGAATACTAATAGTCCTTGCAGATATTATATTCTTAATTTCATTGACAATGCATCCCTCCCTGGGGCAAAGAATAATGGTATTTTGTATGGTCCTCGCATTGATTGCATTCTTCTTGGGAAATTTAACATCAATTTGATATGAGATGCCTTTTGCTGTTTTTACATTTGAAGAATCGCGAATATTTTTAATATCTTAATAAATAATGTTTTACAAATGAAAAGGATTATATCCATAACTATATTCACAGTAATGTCGTTAATATTCCTTTCCCTCAATGCCACTGCTGGATGTAGTGGTGGTTGTTGTGGTGAAATCACATCGGTTTATCACACGATTCATGGAGATGATGATATCACAATCTATGTAATCATTAAGAACACGGGTTCTTCATTTTGTTCTTACAGGGTTGATTTATATAACGAATGGGATTATAGATTAATGTCCTTTCCACTAATTGGATACATATACCTATTCCCAAATGAAGAAACAACCGTATTCTTTACAACCACGGGTCTGTTTCCTCCATTCAAGCTCCCCGATTTGGGAATCGAATATACTGTGAACTTGACATGTGCTGGTTGTACATCGGAATTGGATTCTGTAACAAAAAATGTTGTTCCAGAGGGGTGCAGGGACTATCTCGGTGTTAATTGTGTTGAGGTTGGAAAGGAGATCGGTGATGATGCGGGAAATAAGGTGAAATGTGAGGGTGGGGGCTCATGTATTATAAATTGTGAAATAAAGGAGGGAAATTGTTACTGTAGTTTGATACATACTTGTGTTGGAGAGTGTGTCAATAAATCCGAAGAGAGAGAAGAGCCATTTTGTATGTTCTATCCAGATTTCGTGTGCGATGGAAATTTTAGCTGTGCCGATAACTCAACGCCAACGACAAGCTGTTCTACGGTCGATGAATGTAAGATCAGGTGTGCGGATGCGTGTGGAAAACTGACAAATTGTAGTGATAATTGTGAGGCATGTTGCTTGGGAGAAACTTGCATGAAGACTACATACAGTAGCGATGAGAGATATGCCTGCCTGAACTCGTGCTTTGGCGTCTGTAATATGAGAAAGATTATTTGTGATATTGAGGGCTTATTGAGGGCCGTTGCAATATGGGTTGCAATAGTATTATTTACATTTCATTCATTCAAATTCTTGGTCTATTCTGGTGATCCGGAGGCTAGAAGAAAGGCAAAATTGGGAATGCTTTATGTAATCCTCGGTTTATTACTCTTTATGATAGCGATACC
>QMZM01000077.1 GCA_003663175.1 Candidatus Altarchaeales archaeon
CTTGTATCTGGAGATAATGCGAGAAGGGGATTCTTTACTGGTCTGTTTTCTGGAATCCTGGGATTTTCGATTCTAATCTACATATTTTTTAGATTAGATATCAACAATTTTATCTCTATTTTTCTTCTATGGGTCTTGATATTATGGAATCTAATTGGAATTGCATTTATTGTTTTGGGAAGTGTGATGGGGGCGATAACATTCTCACCACTAAGGTCTATTGGTTTTGTTATGGGCAGGAAAAAAAGAAATGAGCCGGAGATGAAGACATTCATTATTTGCAGAAATTGTGGTTCAAGTAACCAGGAATCGAATGAATTTTGTAGGGTATGTGGTTTATTGCTTAAATAAAATGCTCCCAACCACCGCAGATAATGTCCCAAGGTGTATTGTGTTCAAAGTTTTCTCTACAGAAACATCTCGCCAGAATTGCATATTATATTTGCAATATGGACAATTTGTAGAACTTTTAGTTCAGAAATTTCAAATATAAATTTATGGAGAATTTTCTCATTCCTATTGGGGTCCTAATAATTATTTTGGGCTTCATCATCCTTTTTGTAGGGTTTATCCTTCAATTTTATGACCAGTTTAAAGGGACAGAGAAGAAGACCGAGATTAGAGGAGCCGGCATAATATTCATCGGTCCTATTCCGATAGCATTTGGTACAGATAAGGGCTCACTGCTTATAATCTCCGCTGTAATGATAATTCTGATGTTAATGATGTATTTTCTATTCAGAACTCATGGATTTTAGTTAAATTCTGGAGATGATTTCTTCTAATTGCTTTTTGTCCCATTCGATGAAATAATCCTGATTTCTCGGTATCCAGCCCTCTATCACAACAAAGCCCTTATATGGTCTTAAATTCCTCAGAAATGATTCGAAGTCTATGTTGCCCATGCCTATTGGCATATGCTGGTCACTTCCCGTATTGTCACTTACATGCACATGGGCAACATATTCCCTCAGCTCTTTTGCATAATGCTCCGGTCTTATTCCAGTTGTGTTTGCATGTGATGCATCGAGGCATATCTTGAAGTTTTCTGAATTTATTGAATTATAAATTTCAATAATTTCGGGAATGTGGACACCCATCGCCTTTGGCTTGCTTGCTATGTTTTCCATGCAGACATTCACAGACAAATCCTCCGCAACTCTCGTTATCTCTTTAAATCCATCGATCATATAGTTAAATGCTGTTTCTCTTCTATACTTCCTCGAGGCAACGAATCCCGGATGAACAACAACTATGTTAGAATTCAAGAAGTGAGCCATATTTATACACTCCTTTAACTGCTTAATGACCTCCCTTCTTATTCCAAGATTTAGGGTTGCAATATTTAGGTCATGGTATGGAGCGTGCAAGGATAATTCGACATCGAGGGTTGAGAGAATATCCTTGAGGGATTTCTTTGTTTCATTCCCCTCGGAAGTTCCCCACCCCCTGAACATCGGACTCTGGCAATGGATTTCCACACACTTAAAACAAAGATCATTTACAGAATGAGTTATGGCATATTCCAGATCCAATTCTTGATAATTCCAGAATATCTGTGTTGATATGCCCAACTCCATTTTATTAGATTTTTATTGTCATCAATGGCTGTAATTTTGCAACTGGTTTTGCCAACTTGTATTCCATTACCTTCTCGATAATTCCCGTGACTCGGTAGTCGTATGGCAATTCATGGGGATTTGTTACTATCATTCTACCAAATCTGGAGATTCCAGATATATCATCTATTTCATCAACTCTTGAAACTGGTCTTGCACCAGAGAGTATAAAACAATTCCCAATTTCTGTATTAATTATCTCAATATTAGAGTATTCAAGTTTTATGGAATAACCGCCACCATGAGGAAGAATGTTTATATTCTTTAATTCATCCCTTATTCCCAATTCGTCGACCCTGGAATCGAAGTCTAACCTACCTATCACCTCATCTGAGAGATTCTTAAAGCCTTTGAAGATATATACCGGATGATCCCACCTAAGTGCCACGGGAAACAATGCCTCTCCCGGCGGATACGACTCATCCATCGTATCATGGCATCCAAGTCTTATCTCATTTTTTTTAAATATTCCCTGATGCGTCAGATTTGATAAAATCTTGCAATCTCCAAGAATTTCCCTTGCAAGAAATTCCCTCCTCTTCTTTGCGAATTTCTCAAATTTCAACCACTTCCTGTAGTATTGCTTGGCATCTTCTCCATCAAGGACCGAGATTTTCCCAAGTGGTGTCTTGACCCAATTTCCAGTATCAATCATCGAGTAGATTTCACTCTTTTTTTCTGGTGATGAGCCATGAATTATTGCATAATTTGCATCCTCTGGTATCTCGTGCTCAATTTCTGGGGATGTATTTATCACCTTATAAAATTCAAAGAAGTGATTTCCCTTTCCAAAATCTGGCTTTAATTTAGTTCCATCTAAGTAGATATCGGACTTTTCCAACTCCGAGATTCTTTCGATTATGTCATCCTTTCTCGGCATTTCATCCAATCTAACTAGAATCATTCCGCAGCCGTTTGGTCTAATCTCGGGGAAGAAGACTCCATTATCTGGCCATCTTATCACCACACCATAACCAAAGCCAGACATCCACCTTCCAACATTTCTTGTTATCGTTGCATCCGGTCCAAAGACAGAATAGACATCTCCAGAATCCAATGCATAGATCATCTTTCCGAGACCATACTGCATATTCTCGTATGAGAGTGCTGCAGCCAAATCCCTCAAACCGAGAAAGAATATTCTATTTCTCGCAAATTCAAGCAGTTCATCCTTAGACATCTCACCAATTCTCTTCTCAGAGATCGCCATCTTTAAATAAAATGTATGATAAAATTATTTTGAACTTTTTTTAATAAAAATTCACCCCTTCTTGGAAAAATTCTTCACGGGCTTCGAGATTATCAATGAATTCGGAATCTCAACCATGACCCCATCCCCGGTTTTAATCTTCGTTGTTCTGAGTGCGATCTCATTCACAATCCCTCGAATTCCAACCAACTCGACATCATCACCTATCCTAAATGGTCTATCAACCGCGATTATGATGCCCGATAGCGTATTCGACACTATATCCTTTGATGCATAGCCTATTGCAAAGCCGAGGATTGCACCGCCAGTTAGGAACATATAAAGAGCCTCACTCAGACCAAAGATCGAGAGAATTATAACTATCGCAATTCCATATATGAGGTAACCAATTGCCTTTGTAAACAGTTTGTAAGAATGCTTAGACAAATCTACAGCATCGATCTTATCATCCAATTGCCTTATGACGGGTTTTATACTTCTCACAGAGATAATCGCAACAATAATAACTATAACGCTGAGCATGATCTGCTCCAATAACTCCACACTGATGAATTCTTCCGCATAATTAAAAAAATCATGTAAGGAGTTCATTTTGAATCCTTTATAAGATATTTATCCCTGAGATATTTAATTGGGTGGTTTGCTCCGCAATCCCCTGGACATAAACCATAAGATTTTATCTTCTCACAACCTGGGCATGAATACCTGGTATTGCCCAATTTACCTGAGAGGAAATCTATCTGATATCTGGTCTTTCTCTCATCAAATTTCGGATTCCTTGAGAATATTGCTATTATATCTTCATTCTTCATTCCAATTCCAATCAGGAATGTTGCGAGAACAAATCTTGCGTTGTGTGAGATTTCATCACTCTCTAGGGAGTTTAAAATTTCTAATATACAGGGTGGAAATTTCTCTGGCACTATGTTTTTAATTTTAATATAATCAAATTCATTCCTTCTGCATGATATACTATTTGCTATTATTCTTAATTTCTCCGGAATTTTTCCAATTTCTATTGGCTCAATGATTCTTAGATATATTGCCTCCCTCAGCAATATCTTCTCATCATTCCTGTTCAGTACGACATATCCGGAATCCATTATTCGATTTACTAATTTCCATTCTGGTTTTATTGTCAGATTCCTTGTAAGCCTTAGATACTCGGTAAAGTGTATCCTCCCGTTATTTATCCTTAAATTCAAATCCTCCATTATATTGCTTATAATTTTGTGATTCTCTGACCTTAAGAATTCAAACGACCTCCTTGCTTCATTCCTTGCAAATCTTGTGATAATCGCACCGTCTGATTTAATATTTGCCAATATTCTTGCAATGACATAGCTAAGGATGCTTAACTCGCATGATAATTTGTCCTTGGCTTCGAATTCAAATTTTTTATTATTTATCGAATTTATTAGTCTCTCCCTGCCAAGTTCAACTGCCGAGGAATAGAGAGGATGCTCAATTAATGCATCTAATGTAAGATTCAGAGATGCAACATACTCCTTTGTTATACTTAGAAATGGATACCTCTCCATCATCTCCAAATCAAATTTATCCATATAAGGATTATATTCATGAGAGAATAAATTACATCATTGGGAATTTATTAACACCAAACCCATAATTAATTTTAATATAGTCGATAAGGGATATAGCGGATGAGAATATGTCAGAGAAATCCAAGAAGAAGGGGAGAAGGGGAAAATCAAAAAAGGAACTTGAGTTAGAGATAAAGAAATTAAAGAGAGACCTGGAAGAACAAAACGACAGGATTCTCA
>QMZM01000078.1 GCA_003663175.1 Candidatus Altarchaeales archaeon
ATTTCCGTTCTCTCTATGAGATTCTCGTCACAAAAGGAACGAAACTAAGCTATAAGTTTCATGAATTTCCGTTCTCTCTATGAGATTCCAGAGAAATTCTCAGTAAAATAGAGAACATTGAGATCAAAGAAGTTAAATTTCCGTTCTCTCTATGAGATTCTTGACAAAAAGGATTGGGAGTATTTAGCGTATCCAGAAATGTATTTCCGTTCTCTCTATGAGATTCTGTGCAAAATGTGTTATGAGTGGGGAGGTTGAGGTTGAATACGACCCTGACATTTCCGTTCTCTCTATGAGATTCTTTTTCTTCTCTCAATGTTTTAAGCAATGACTTTACAGTTTCAATTTCCGTTCTCTCTATGAGATTCGAGGGGTGGTTGAAAGTAGGGATTGACCGTGAAGAGTTAGAGAGGTGTGAAAAATTTCCGTTCTCTCTATGAGATTCTAAAAAATTCGAGAAGAAATAGTTTATTTATATTTGTTTTTAATTTCCGTTCTCTCTATGAGATTCGAAGGAGATCCTTTCCAATTTGCTTTGCACGTAAGCCAGAGCTTATTTCCGTTCTCTCTATGAGATTCCAAAAGGCTGTAAAACCACATCAAGATATTAGGATAGTGAGAAAAAATTTCCGTTCTCTCTATGAGATTCCTATGTAGCAAACTGGGATGATGGATTTGTTAAAGAAATCTCAAAATTTCCGTTCTCTCTATGAGATTCTTATTCATCTCTTGAATGTATATACTTTTTTATATAGAATGAATTTCCGTTCTCTCTATGAGATTCAATACCATATTTGTTTTGACATTAAATTCGAAGTGGAGCTATGGGTTAATTTCCGTTCTCTCTATGAGATTCTATCACTTGACCTACGAACTTAGCCCATCTCTCATCACTCAACACTAATTTCCGTTCTCTCTATGAGATTCTAGAAGATGTCATTGAGTTAAGAGACAACGTGTATCTGATTATCAAAATTTCCGTTCTCTCTATGAGATTCTAATGGTCAAAATGCACGATGACGATTATCCAATTTTTATTATTTCCGTTCTCTCTATGAGATTCTCACTGAACAGTATGCAAATATACACATAAAACCAAATTATGATTTCCGTTCTCTCTATGAGATTCATAAAAGTCTATGAGAAGTGGATATACAAATGCGGACACGAAATTTCCGTTCTCTCTATGAGATTCATACTGAAACTGCAACTGTTACGATCTGGTTTGCGAATGCATTTCCGTTCTCTCTATGAGATTCCTTGGGAGGTATGGAATTGAGGTGATCGCAACAACACCCGAATTTCCGTTCTCTCTATGAGATTCTATTTCAGATTTGACAACGTGTCTAAGACGTTCATACTATATTATTTCCGTTCTCTCTATGAGATTCTGAGAGACTAGTGCGACCGCTTGGATGTCAATACGGCAACAGTTTTTATTTCCGTTCTCTCTATGAGATTCTTGCTGACATGGAATCGGGATCAATCGATGAATTTAACTCATATTTCCGTTCTCTCTATGAGATTCTCGAAGAAAGAAGAAGAGGGGGAGAGGGACACTTTCGAGATAGTGCCATTTCCGTTCTCTCTATGAGATTCAAAGTCAATAGGCAAACCGTTAATCATTGCAAGGACATACCTTATATTTCCGTTCTCTCTATGAGATTCTATGCATCGAATCACACAATAAGATCTTTTTATTCACTTAATTATTTCCGTTCTCTCTATGAGATTCAAAAATGCTACAATTGTGGCAGGTCGCGGAATTGAAAATAAAATTTCCGTTCTCTCTATGAGATTCTACATGACGGTAGAGGTAAGATGTGACAGATGCAGGTCAACTAATTTCCGTTCTCTCTATGAGATTCAAACATCTCAGCAACATCAATGCATGTCCGTATATCTCTCCATCCATTTCCGTTCTCTCTATGAGATTCATGTTGGAAGCTAAAGGATGGTGATGAATGTGATAAATAAAGTAATTTCCGTTCTCTCTATGAGATTCTATAATAATTATGGCGAAGTGGGTTTCATCTCTATTTAGTGATGTTCATTTCCGTTCTCTCTATGAGATTCGAGGTAAAAGGTGAACCATATGGCTAAACGTAGGAAATGGACAAAATTTCCGTTCTCTCTATGAGATTCTTACAGTTCGACTGGTGAAGTATTCGTTACCGCTGGACACGACACTACATTTCCGTTCTCTCTATGAGATTCAAATAACAACTAAAATTGCAAAGGAGCTTGCATTGATAAATTTCCGTTCTCTCTATGAGATTCCTACGGATGGGCGATTTATCCGCTCGATTGGGCTTACAAAGTGTATGTATTTCCGTTCTCTCTATGAGATTCCAGTGAAATTAAGTGTGTCAAGGTTAGAAACACCAGAGGCAAATTTCCGTTCTCTCTATGAGATTCTACACTGTGCTAGGAATGTCTGTAAACAGTAGAAGAATAATTACGATATTTCCGTTCTCTCTATGAGATTCGAGGGGGTTGGAGCTCCCATGAAGGTCGGGGTTCAATACCACAAATTTCCGTTCTCTCTATGAGATTCCTTGGAAGAAGAAGGTCGCATCGGTGAAAGTCTTGCAAAATTTCCGTTCTCTCTATGAGATTCAATGGTCAGCAAACAAGTTAAATGGGCTGTGGAAATGTTCTGGATTTCCGTTCTCTCTATGAGATTCTCGTTACCGACCTTAATTAAATTTGGTAAATTCAGGTTGCATTTCCGTTCTCTCTATGAGATTCAAAAGTTGAAGAGAAGCTAAGAGGAGGTGAAGAAAAATGATTTTAATAAATTTCCGTTCTCTCTATGAGATTCATGTTGGAGAGATTTGAAGCGAAGAAAGAGATAATTAGGGATCTATTTCCGTTCTCTCTATGAGATTCTTATTGGTGAGGGGCGATTCACGGGTAGGCGAGGAACTGTAATATTTCCGTTCTCTCTATGAGATTCTTCCAGCAATGCACGGATCAGAAATTCGTTGAATTCTATGATGAATTTCCGTTCTCTCTATGAGATTCGAGGTGAGGTGATATGACGTTGTTAACCGCTCTGAGGACAGCATTGATTTCCGTTCTCTCTATGAGATTCTGATCTCGACTGTGCTGGTTGGTTCATGCCAGAGGCATTCTTCAGAATTTCCGTTCTCTCTATGAGATTCTGAAGGAGAAATAAGAGCCGTAGTGCAAGAGATGAAATTTCCGTTCTCTCTATGAGATTCGAAAGCAATGGAGAAGTAGTTTTCGACTTTTACGATGATTTATTTCCGTTCTCTCTATGAGATTCCATGGATGGGTATGACATGAAAGCACCGCACAGCATACACTTAATTATATTTCCGTTCTCTCTATGAGATTCTTTTATTGATTGGAGTTATAAATTATTATGAGATGTGATTTTTATTTCCGTTCTCTCTATGAGATTCCTCTAGATATCTCATAGCAAAAGCGAAGAGACAAAATAAAAATTTCCGTTCTCTCTATGAGATTCAGAACATCGGACTTGACAGAAGAACGATAGAAAAATACATCTCACTACATTTCCGTTCTCTCTATGAGATTCTGAGATTCAATAACAGGAAGCATAACGGTTATGGGAGTGCCAGCGGGTGATTTCCGTTCTCTCTATGAGATTCTTAACAGAATCAGAACAGAAAGAATTAGCATTCATCCTTGCTTGCGATTTCCGTTCTCTCTATGAGATTCTGATAATATGGGGGAGTGGGTAGTAAACGTCATTAAAATTGAATTTCCGTTCTCTCTATGAGATTCCCAGTATGTGAGGACTGTATAGCAAATCGTTATTATTGTGATATTTCCGTTCTCTCTATGAGATTCAGACGAATATCAAGACCTTTCGTTTCTTTAGTGAAGTTATTTCCGTTCTCTCTATGAGATTCGAAGCGGTGGGTGGAATGATAATCGAACGTGAGTGGAAGGTTGGGATTTCCGTTCTCTCTATGAGATTCTTCCAAGCTGATTCCAGACCATCCAATCGACAACATCCTTTGCACTCAGATTTCCGTTCTCTCTATGAGATTCATAAAGGAGGTGATGAAATGAAGGTTGGGAATGTAGATGTATTTCCGTTCTCTCTATGAGATTCATAGTTTTAAGAAAAGAAGCAGACGAATTAGATAAAAAATTTCCGTTCTCTCTATGAGATTCTTTTAACAACCAAAAGGAGGTGGTAGGGGATGGAAATGAAAAAATTTCCGTTCTCTCTATGAGATTCCGAAGCAGTTAAGTTAGGGGATGTTGCCCAGGTTATACGCCAGAATTTCCGTTCTCTCTATGAGATTCTGAGGTTCAAATTGGAGATTTTTACCTTAATCTAAGTTTAGCCAACTCCTTCTATAAAACGTTATTGGTTGCTATCTCAACATGACTCTAATATTTA
>QMZM01000079.1 GCA_003663175.1 Candidatus Altarchaeales archaeon
AAATGACACCGTGGAGATAAGACAGACCCCGCCAGTTGGAAGTGGTGTTATAACCCCATACGGCATAGGAACCGTCAATCTGACAGAAGATTATATTCTGATAGAGATAAATCCGGAACTTGGAGAGAAGATTAAAACAGAGTATGGAAATGCCAGAGTTATTGGTATAGGAAGGAAAAAAATAAGGCTTGACTTCAATCACGAACTTGCTGGCGAGACCCTATATTTTGAGGTAGTTCTTGAAAATATAACGAGACTTAGAGGGAATGAAACTCTCTAAATCTTTCAATCAATTTCTTTACAATATCCTCGATCTCCCGTCTTGGGGTTTCCTTTATCTCCAAATCCCAGTAATCAGACAGCAGTGCCTTTATTATCGCATAATTTGATCTCGCCAATGCATTGAGATTATAGCCGCCTTCCAATTCGATAACAAGCCTACCATTACAAATATCCTTGGATAATTCATTCAATAACCTCGTCATCTCATGATATCCCTTCTCTGTGAGACAGAGACCAGAGATAAAATCGTCTCTGTGAGAATCCTGACCGGCAGAAATCACAATAATCTCTGGTTTGAAGGCAATTGCCAATGGAATTATAAATTTCTTCATTATATAGAGATAATCAGAGTTTCCAGTTCCGGATGGAACTGGTATATTCACTGTATAGCCCTCCCCTTCACCAATTCCAATCTGGTCGATAAAGCCAGTTCCCGGATAGAAGGATCTCGGGTCTTGATGAATTGAGATGTCTAAAACAGAGTTATCGCTATAAAAGATATCCATCGTTCCATTGAATGCATGTGCGTCCCAATCCAATAAAAAAATTCTTTTCAGATTAAATCTTTTTTGTAGATAACGGATCATTATCGCAACATTGTTGAAATAGCAAAAGCCCATTGCTCTATCTCTTGTCGCATGATGTCCCGGAGGTCTTATCAATGCGAATGAATTCCTTGCCTTATTCTCCATAACCAATCTGCCAGCACATATTGCCCCTCCGGCGGAGAGTTTAGCGATTTCGTATGTATTCGGTTGTGCATATGTATCCATGTCTATTGGACCACCTCCATTTTCGCATATGGATCTTATAAAATTTAAATGCTCTCTTGTATGTGCGAGTAATATTTCTTTCTCATCTGCCGGCTCTGGTGTTACCAGCCATGTCTTACTTAGGATTCCCATCTCCCTTAAGAAATTCATCGTCTCGATCAATCTTTCCCTTCTCTCCGGGTGGGATTCACCAGAAAAATGTTTTAAATAATTCTCGTGATATATTATTGCAGTTTCTTTGTTTGAGTCCATTTTCATCCTCAAAAAAGATCGAGTGTTGTTTGTTTTCCAAGACCCTTCAACTCGTCTTCACTATATCCAAGAGCCTCCAAGATTCTCAGAACTGCAGGCAAGACCTGATTATTTATATAGTACTCCGAATCGTAATCCCCTTCCTTAACGAAATCTATTACCTCCGCCTTATCGGATATACTTGAGCCCTTCTTTGTTATCACATATGTTACGATATCCCCCCGTTTAAATTCAAGCCCCCTTTTCATTGCCTTTTTTGCGGCCGCTATATGTGGTCCAGCCTGAACATAATCACCGATTCCGCGAGTAATCTGGGTGTTTATTGCCAAATCCTCTAATGAAACCTCACCATTCTTTATCCGCCTTATAACATCCTTTACTATACTTGCCGCCTTCTCCGGATTCTTGTCGTGGAGAATTGCCATTAAGACATCATTCTGTGTTTCCTTTGCGATATTCGCCCAATCCCTTCTCCTCGTTTCTAATCCCTTGACTATAAGTCTCGAAAATTCATCTATTAAGGCATATCTCTTCTTTGTGATGAATATCCCCCTTGGATAAAAACCCTCAAACTCGAGTTCCATTGCCTCTGGAAGTCTTGAATTTATCTT
This sequence comes from Candidatus Altarchaeales archaeon, assembly GCA_003663175.1. Lineage (GTDB taxonomy): Archaea > Altiarchaeota > Altiarchaeia > IMC4 > QMZM01 > QMZM01. The sequence goes on from QMZM01000079.1 coordinate 1,919, forward strand.
CTCGAGGAGTGATTTTGCCCTCTCAACTATCTTCTCCTTTTTCGTCTCATTGGGAAGAACTATATACACGGAATCTGTGTCTCCATATACCGCCCTGAATCCATTTCTCTCTACCTCATTAATTGTCCTCTTTATGTATTCCCTTCCCAATGCGGCAGTAGTCTCTGCGCATTCCCTCGAATACCATCTTGCCCTGGGGAAGCCAAAGTAACCATACATGGAGTTTGCAAGAATTTTTAATGCATATTGCTTGACATCCAAGAATTTTCTCCTTCTTAAATCCTTTTCAACTGCCAACTTATTTTTGATCTTCATTCTCCTCTCTATGAGTTCCTTCAGAATCTCGGGTATGAAGCCCTTCCTTTTTTTACAGAAATGGTGTCCAGTTGGAGTTTTATAAGAATCATCCTTGCAGCATTCACAATCAATTGTTCCGGGGTCGATGTTATAACTTATAATTATGCTCGGGTATAATGACCTAAAGTCAAATAGGATGAGATTATCGTGAATTCCCCTCTCTGGTTCTAAAACATATCCACCGATATAACTCATTCTTTGTCTCTCGCCAACAATCTGGTCCGATGGCTTATTTGGAAATAATATACCTCTCTCATATGCCCTCCTCATAAGTAATGATTCCACCCTCTGTCCAGAACCAGCACGAGATGACTGATAAATTAACTCACCGGTAATTCTTGAGAGTGCATAATGCAGTGGCAATAATTCTAATGCAATTTCAAGAGTTGCATCGGCGTCACTCATTGAATACTTCAATATCTCTTTAATTTTTTCCCTATCTCCCGAATCCCAAATCTCCGCCATCTCGCCTACCCGTATATCCAACTTTTCCCTCCCAGTAATCTCCAAGTATACATCCTCTAATGTGTATTTTGAGAGATTGAATATCTGTCTTGAAATTGGGAATAAATCTATATGTGGTCTTCCCCTGACCCTCGCGCCCAGATTCATGCCCCTCCTCTCCAGTTTTACCTGACTACCATCAATTCCAATTTCTATTGGAACATTTAATCTCCTCCCCCTCTCCTTTAGGTAAGGAAAGTCAAAATTATCACCATTATATGTCACAATGATATCAATTTCCCTCTCCCTTATTGTATCCACGAATTTCTTTATAATTTCCCTCTCATTCTCGAGTATTTCCAAAAATTTCAGGTCAATTCCATCTATTGAGTGTGTCCACACCCTTCTCATACCCATCGAATCGGAATAACTTATCATCAATATCGGATCTACATCGGAATTTGGTTCACCTCTTGGATTATAAACCTCGATATCAAATGCGGCAATCTTCAGATCAATTTCTTCAGAATTCTTCATCGGAACCAGACCGGAGTTAATGAGGTATCTCTCTGCAAAAGGTATGTGCGCCTCTCTCGTCTCTTTACAATATTTCAATTCCTTCACAATTTCTCTTATCTTTGGAACATCTCTCGGCAGTTTAACTGTAATTCTCAAAACATCAATTTCCTTCTGAACATCTATCTTCCTTTCTTCTTCAACCGAGATGACATTCTCGATCTCTTGAATTTCTTTTTTTAATTCCTCAATTTTCCCATCCTCTGGAATTGCGTAAAAATAGGGCCTAAAGTCTTCGATCTCTTCGATTTCTCTCCCATTCTCTGTCTTATAGAACAGCCTTATAACCGCCTTTCCATCTCTTTCAATATAGTCTGCATCAAGTAGTGTCTTCATCCTTCTCTATGAACGAGCCTCGCAAATGTTATAAATCCGGTATGAGCAATCATTCTCGAATGCGGTCTCATAACCGTTAGGTTCCATTCCCTCATCAGGCATTCTCTCGTCTCTGCGACAAACCCATCCAATTTCCGATGAAATTTCTTGCTCTGCTCTATGCTCGGAGAATATGAAACTATATATCCACCAATCTTCAATGAATTCTTAGCATGCTCTATTACTCTCCACGGCTCTGCCAAGTCAAGAACTATTAGGTCTATATCCCTTTCATCGATCCCATCATATATGCTCTTAATCTTTATCTCAATATTCCCGATTCCGGCTCTATCGAAATTCTCTCTGGCAATTTCTGCGATATCCTCCCTCACCTCATAACTTATCAATTTTTCTGGCATAATGATATTTGCAAGGAACATGGAGAGAATTCCAGAGCCTGTGCCAGCCTCAACAACCCTGCTCCCGGGACGAATTCCAGTATATGCAGCTATCAGTCCAAAATCCTTTGGTGTTATTGCTTGAGGACCGCGTTTTGCCTTCTCTATATAGTCAATTATGTTCGGCTTTAATAGAAAGAATTTCTTTCCAATCCTCGACTTTATAATCCT
>QMZM01000080.1 GCA_003663175.1 Candidatus Altarchaeales archaeon
CTGGAAGAACAAAACGACAGGATTCTCAGGCTCCAGGCAGAGTTTGATAACTACAGAAAGTATGTTGAGAAAGAAAAGGAGAGGTTTAGGGAAATTGCAAATGAATCACTAATTAAGGATTTGCTCGATGTAATTGATTCATTTGAATTGGCTATTAAAGATGTAGCGAGTAGGGATAAAGAAATTGCAACTGGAATTGAAATGATATATAGAAAATTTATGGATGTATTGGAGAAGCACGGTCTAAAAAGAATTGATGCGGTCGGAAAGAAATTCGATCCGTATTATCATGAAGTTTTTATGCAGGAGGAATCTGACGAGCCAGATGGAACGATCATAGAGGAATTTCAGCCTGGGTATATGTTGAATTTCAAGGTCATAAGGCATTCCAAGGTTAAGGTATCAAAACAGAAAAATAAAGGAAATGGAGATCAAAGGTGATTAAAATGGCGAAGGAAAAGATTATTGGAATTGACTTGGGAACATCAAATTCGCAGGCTGCCGTTGTTATTGGTGGTAAACCAACGATAATCCCATCAGCAGAGGGAGCAACCTACGCTGGAAAGATGTTTCCATCTGTAGTCGCATTCACAAAGGATGGACAGATCCTTGTTGGGGAACCTGCAAGGAGACAAGCAGTCTCGAATCCTGAGGGTACGGTAATAGGGGCAAAGAGAAAGATGGGTACGAACTATAAATATAAGATATTTGGTAAGGAATACACGCCCCAACAGATCTCTGCCTTCATACTGCAGAAGATAAAGAGGGATGCTGAGGATTTTCTCGGAGAACCTGTAAAAAAGGCGGTAATTACAGTTCCCGCATACTTCGATGATAATCAAAGAACTGCAACAAAGGATGCCGGAACGATTGCGGGACTTGAGGTAGTTAGGATCATAAATGAGCCAACTGCGGCAGCACTTGCATATGGAATAGACAAATCCGAAAAGGAACAGAACATTCTCGTATTTGACTTCGGGGCCGGGACATTAGATGTTACGATAATGGAGTTTGGTGACGGAGTATTTGAGGTGAAGTCAACCTCCGGGGATACGCAATTGGGAGGAAAAGATATGGATGATGCAATTGTGAAATGGCTCGTAGAAGACTTTAAGAAGGAGACGGGAATAGATCTAAAAAATGATCAAACTGCAATGCAGAGATTGAGGGAGGCTGCCGAAAAGGCGAAGATCGAACTCTCGACGGTTCTCGAGACCGAGATTAACCTGCCATATATCACCGCAGACTCATCCGGACCAAAGCATTTGGTGAGGAAATTGACGAGGGCTCATCTTGAGGAATTGGTCAGACCGATAGTGGAGAAGTGTAGGAAGCCAATGGAACAGGCATTGAAGGATGCCAAGTTAAAGCCAGAGGATATAACAAAGATCATACTTGTGGGTGGTCCAACGAGAATGCCGATTGTTAGAAAATTTGTTGAGGATTTTGTGGGAAAAAAGGCAGAAAGGGGAATCGACCCAATGGAGTGTGTAGCAATGGGTGCGGCACTTCAGGGAGCGGTGCTCGCTGGAGAAATAAAGGACATCGTCCTGTTGGATGTAACACCGTTAACCCTGGGGGTCGAGGTAGAGGGCGGTCTCGTAGAGCCGATAATCCCGAGAAATACGACAATACCAACGAGAAAGAGCAAGATATTCACAACCGCTGCAGATTTTCAAACAGCGGTAACGATCCATGTTGTTCAGGGAGAGAGACCAATGGCTTCTGACAATACAAGTCTCGGAAGATTCAACCTCGTTGGAATCCCGCCGGCACCACGGGGAGTTCCACAGATCGAGGTAACATTTGATATTGATGCAAACGGAATTCTGAATGTATCCGCAAAGGACCTTGGAACCGGGAAGGAACAGAAGATTACGATAACCGCATCAACCAAATTGTCAAAGGAGGAGATCGATAGAATGATAAAGGAGGCGGAAGAGCATGCGGAGGAAGACAAGAGAAGAAGGGAGGAGGCAGAGACGAGGAATACCGCAGAGTCGCTTATATACGCAACGGAGAAGACACTCTCAGAATTCGGAGACAAAATAAATCAAGACCTGAAGAACAGAATAAATGATAAATTAAAGGAATTAAAGGAAGCGATGTCTGGTAAAGATGTCGGAGAGATAAAGAAGAAGATGGAAGAATTAAGAAAGGTGGTACAGGAAATTGGAACATTTGTCTATCAACAGGCACAGACATCTCAAACTCAACAGGCACAAAAAACATCAGAATCTGAGAAGAGGGATGAAAAGGTTGTTGATGTAGATGCTGAGACGGTTGATGAAAATAAGGACAAGACATGAGAAGATCCCTCTACTCTATATCAATCGATAGAGAAGAACTCAGAAGGTTTAGAAAATTCTTTGTAGTGAGAAATGACCTGGAGAATTTCGTTACCTTTGAGGCGGGGAGGAGGAGACCAATCTATAACTGGTTTTATTACAAAGAGGCATTCTCTCCGGAATTAATATTCACACTATTAGATGAATTTGGAATAACTAATGCGAATATAATTGACCCATTCTGTGGTGTCGGGACAACTCTACTTGCAAGTGTGGAGAGAAACTGCAATGCCGTTGGCTTCGACATTCTGCCGTTAAGCGTTTTTGTATCTAATGTTAAATTGCAGAGGGATTATGATATGAAATTGTTAAGGGAGAAGATAAAGGAAATTACATCTCTTAAATTTGGTGAGACGGAATTAAAATGGCCAGATATAAAATTCATCTCCATAAAGAAATCAATTTCTAGATATGCGAGGAATGATTTATTGTTCTTTAAGGAGAGGATCATGGAGATCGAGGATGAGAAGATAAGGAATTTTATTTTTCTTGGATTGCTAAGCATTTCATTCAGAGCAACAAATCTCGTGCGAGATGGTGGCGTATTGAAAATAGACAAAAGTAAGAGGAGAAATCAAATACCGGTCAGACATCTTCTGAGAAATAAATTGAAGAGAATGTATAAGGATGTTAAAAATAATCTCAATAAATTTAATGAGAATGTAAATGCATATGCAAAGGTTGGAGATGCAAGATCCCTGGGAATCAAATCAGAATTTGATTTATGTATAACATCTCCACCATATTTAAACTGGGTGGATTACACAAAGATATATGCAATTGAACTCGCACTCCTCGGGCTTTCATACCAAGAGATTCTGGAGTTGAGAAAGAGAAGCCTTAGGTCTCATGTTGGTGCAGAATATAAGATAAGGAAAAGAATAAAATCGGAGAAACTGGAAAGCATCTTAGAAAATTTAAATAAATTCGATGTCAAGAGTCCGGAGGTGCTTAGAGGATATTTTGAGGATTTGTACCTATCTCTGAGATCCATTTATAATTCATTAAATGATAATGCAATCTGTGCAATTGTAATTGGAAATGCATGTCTCCCTGGAATTACAGTAGATTGTGATGTAATTCTTGCCGAATTGGCTGAAGAGATCGGATTCTCATTAAAGAGAATAGAGGTTGCAAAGGTCAGGTGGTGTGGTGTTCATGGAATAAAAAAGGAGAGACCAGTTAGAGAATCGATAGTCGTATTAGAAACCTGACCCGAAACTCGGTCGATGCAAGAAACTCTAAGTTGTGAGGTTAACTTTATAACTACCGATGTCATAATCTATTAACTAGGATGATATTTCATTAAATGGGAGTAGATATGAGGGATAAGATATTGATCTCAATCACAATAGGAACCCTGGTAATTTCGATCATTTTAATTTCTGGTTGTATGAGAAGACCCATCCCGACTACAACCACTATCGATACCTCTGATGTGACAACTACTGTTCCAACCAAAGTAAAGTGCCTTTCTGATGTTGGAATTGCAATCCTCTATGAAAGAATTGGAGATGGAAAACAAATAAATAGAACTATAGATGATGAAATAAAAATTTTTAAAGAAACGAACGCAGATTTCATCTTCAGGGCTTTTTGGAGATGGAATCCATGTCCGGAAAAATGCGAGGATTTGGCAGAAAAACAGAGAGAAAAATGCGAACTTAAAGGTTACAGTTATTCTCAGTTAGAAAAGGCAATTTCAAAAATAAAGGCAGAGCTTCCAAACACAATTGTCTGTGGAGCGGTTCCGGCTCAAATAATTCACAAAAGAGTTGTCTGGAATCCAAAAACAAAAGAAATTATAAAATATCCAGAAACTTGGGGTTTGGCTTTAGACCCTTCAAAATGGGGAATAAATATGTCAAAAGAAGAGTTTCAA
>QMZM01000081.1 GCA_003663175.1 Candidatus Altarchaeales archaeon
ACCCTTTCCAAGTCTCTATGAATTGAAACCTCTATCCTTTCTGTTGGCTCTCCATCAACACAGATAACCGTATTGTTCACTATCTCTCTTATATCATCCTCACTTGGAAGATATTGTAGTCTTGAAACCCTATCATTGTATATTCTAATTTCTTCAACATATCTCTCCACCTCATCCCTCGTTGGTCTGTATTCTTGAAGATTGAATTTTCTCCTTATATAATCACCGATAACAACGCACAATCCCTGAGCAGTCCCTCCCGCACTCCTTATGGGGCCGGCAAAATAGATTGATAAATACTCTGAACCATCTGGATTCTGCTCTATCGAGACCTTGGAGATGCCTTCTATTGGGGCGGCAACAACGCCCTCAGTTATTATCGCGAGGGATGTCCTTAACGCCTGTTCAATCTTGGATTCCTTCTCACTCTTTGATAGATCCGATATCGATTCGGAATCGCCTATTATGTAGTCGATAATTCTGGGGATGTTTTCTCTCCCAAATTCCTTAATCTTCTTTGAAATCCCCTTCGGTCCAACCAATCCCTCAACCCTCGTTGCAAGGTCACCAGCCGGTAATGCTTCGACATCACCGCATGGATCCTTGCCAAGTTTTCTGGCGGTTCTTGATACCGTATATGCAGACTCTATCTTCCTCTTTAGATCTTCAATATATTCCTCGATATTCATTCTTGTAGTTCATTTATAATTCAAAAGTGAATGATTGAAACCTCATGATTCTGGAGATTCACCACTGGGACCCTACCCGGGGTTGGAACATGTCCCAATTCCTCCTGATATTTTGTTCTTCCTTGAAAGGTTCCAGAGTTTATTACCATAACGCCCCTATAATTTGCATATCCATTTGTGTGTATATGCCCGGAATGAAATATGTCGGGGATTTCCCGTATTGCCAAATAATCCCTATTTTCTGGGGATATCGAGTCGTTACCATATATTGGCACAAGATGTCGCCTCTTCAGTAATTCTATCATTGCAACTTCCGGTCTGGAATATGTACATTCTGCTATATTACTTATAATTGTATCGAGGGATGTTCCATGATAAACCAGAGTCTTTACAGAGTGCATTTCTACCATTACGGGGTTTCCAAGAATGTGAACATTTGGTAATTCATATAGGGGAGCTGCAATATCTCTACTTACTCTTGGCTGTGGTTCGGAATTCCTTACAGCATCGTGATTACCCATGGATAATATTATCTCAATATAATCTGGAATTCTTTCGAGTAATGAAGCGAGAAAGTCGTATTGTTTGTAGATGTCGGGAATTGAGAGTTCCTCTTCCTGATTTGGATAAATCCCAATTCCATCAACGAGGTCGCCGGCAATTATTATGTATTTTATCTTCTCAAATATTTCCCTCTGGTCGCATTTCAGATTTAGATAGTTTATAAATTTATTAAATTCCTTTTCTAAGAAGAGATAGCTACCAACATGAATATCCGACAATAATGCCAGATGCACTGGCTCATCTGCAACATGTGGCTTATTATTGATTGGCAATTCTGGTTGGAATATCTCCTCGGCAATAAACAAGCCATTACTGAATCTACCCCTTATTCCTATAATCTCATCCAACAAGAGATTCTTATAGATTTCTACTAATGGGGAGTTATTCGGAATTAAAACTGTTAGATCCCCCGTCGGATCTTCAACATCAATGAATTTATAGCCCTTTCTACTCTCCCTCTTTGATGTTATCATCGCAACTATACTGATGTTATTACCCCCATATTTCTTTGCAGATCTTATAGGTATGGCGTCTCTAAGGTTTTGTCTTTCCTTAAGAATATCTTTAAGGCAATTATACCTATCATTAAAATACTCAAGAAAATCCTCTATTCTCCCTTGAGATGTGGACCTTCCGCTGACATCTGTGTCTTCACGAATAATTAATTCGGAATCGATCTCTTTTGCAAATATCCCATCACCCCTCTCAACCACTACCTTAATATCATTGATATCCTCTTCTTCATTCTCCCTTATGAATTCCCGGATAAATTCATCTGCAATTAGCCATATCCTGCGCTTCTTTGCCTCCTCTATGACCTCATCAACATCAATGTTATTTTCCAGAATACTTTCGAATCCAAGAGAAGTGAGCACTAATCCATTTCTTATGAATTTCTCTACAATACTCTTCTCCTCTATTCTCTTTTCATCATCAAATCTGACATACATCTTATCTAAAGAAATTTCTTATCTTCTCCACTATAACCAGACCGGCATTTATTTGGGCTTCATCTGTGGATGCCCCGATATGGGGAGTTGCCAAGACATTATCAAGTTTGATTAATCTATAATCCCTTGGGGGCTCCTCCGAATAGACATCGAGGATTGCACCCCTAATCTTCTTTTCCTTCAGAAATTCGTATAATGCATCCTCATTCACAACCCCGCCCCTTGCGATATTAATGAGAATTGAATCCCTTTTCATCAATCCCAGCTCCCTTTTATCGATCATGTTCTCCGTCTCCTCGGTCAATGGAACATGCAATGTTATAATATCAGAATTCCTCAATAGATTTTCTAGGTCGGAGTATTCTATGTTAAATTCTCTTGCATCCTCTACAGTTATACCCGGGTCGTATGCAAGAATTTTCATTCCGAATGCCCTCGCCCTCATTGCCACTTCTCTACCGATTCTTCCAAAGCCAATTATGCCGAGTGTTTTTCCATATAATTCATTACCCATAAATTTCTCCCTCTCCCACTTTCCCCTCTTCATTGATTCGTTCGCTTTATGTATATTTCTAATGAATGAGATTAATGAGCCAAACACCAATTCTGCAACAGATATTGTGCTAGCCTCTGGAGAATTCACTATCTTGATTTTATTTTCTTCTGCAGCCTTAACATCTATGTTGTCGAGACCAACGCCAGCCCTACCAATGATCTTCAAGTTTTCTGCCCTTTCTATAATCTCTCTGGTAACCTTCGTGCCACTTCTAACTATTAATGCATCATAGTCCTTAATCAATTCAATTAATTCATCCTGAGAAATTCCATATCTAAGATCGACATCTGCAAATTTTTTCGCCTCTTCTACTGCACATTCATGAATCCTGTCCGTGATGAGAATTTTTGGTCTCATAAATATAATTAATGAACCAAAATAATTAAAATGGTAGATTGGAAAGATGGTTGACATCTCAACAAGATTGCTAAAGAAGAGACTAAAAAACCCAACAATCCTGACATCTGGAATCTTGGGAATTTCATCATCAACACTGCTGAGAGTTGCAAACTCCGGGGCTGGAGCGGTAACAACGAAATCAATAGGTCCCAGGAGGAGAGAAGGACATAAGAATCCGGTTGTAGTTGAGACCCCATGCGGTTTATTGAATGCCATCGGGCTGTCGTGTCCCCCCTTAGGAGAGTCGATCGAGGAATTGAAGGATTTGGTAAAAAAATCGAGAGTGCCGGTAATTGCGAGCATTTATGGAAGAAATGTTGAGGAATTTGTGGAGGTGGCAGAGAAAATATCAAGGGTAAAGCCAGATTTTCTGGAATTAAATGTATCGTGCCCAAATATTGAAGGAAAACCCTTTGGAGTTAATGCTGAGATATCTGCGAGGATTACAGAAATGGTAAAGGATTCAACAGATATCTCAGTAATTGTGAAATTGACGCCGAATGTTTCTGATATTGCAGAAATAGCAAAAGCGGTTGAGGGTGCCGGAGCCGATGCAATATCTGCAATAAATTCATGCAGTGGGATGGCGATCAACATAGAGACATCAAGACCGATACTGGCAAATAAATTCGGCGGTCTCTCTGGACCGGCAATAAAACCAATAGCAGTTCGTTGTGTCTACGAGATCTATGAAGATGTTGATATCCCGATAATAGGAATTGGTGGTATTCAGTCCGGCAGAGATGCGATCGAAATGATGATGGCTGGCGCATCGGCAGTTGGGATAGGAACTGCGGTGATGAATCACGGGATTGAGATATTCACAAGAATATGCAGTGAAATTGAAAAGTTTATGTAGCAATATAATTATTCTAGAATTGAGGAACTGATAGGGAAGGCACATGAATGAAATTTGAATCAGAATTTTCTATACTCCAAGATAAATTTCTTATACCAGTTTTCAAATTCATTTTTCGTTACCAAGTGAAATTCAAATGGTGATTCCATATATTTCTCCAA
>QMZM01000082.1 GCA_003663175.1 Candidatus Altarchaeales archaeon
AAATGCGAGCATCAACACAGAAACCGCACTGGAACTCTACTCTAAAGAGGATAACCAACAGGGAATCTCAAAGACCATGGAATTAATTTCAAGGATTAATGATTGCTTGGAGGTGAGGGGGGATGAGTATTATGAGAGAGCGATTAACTATTATGTAAGTGCAAGCAATGTAATTGCATCGGGAGATTGCAAAACTGGGCTTATGAGATTGAATGGCTCTAAAATTTATCTAAAAAAGGCAAACGATTCTTACTTGCATATAAACCCACTGGATCCCAGGAAGATTGAGAGGTGCAATAACTTGTCTATTGAGATATATAAATTGATAAAGGCGTGTAGACTAATTGATGCTAATAAATTCTACATAAATGCCGAGAATCTTTACAATACGAGCGATCCTGATAATCTCAAGAAAGCAAAGAATCTAATAGGGGAGGCTCTCGAAATCTATAAGGAATATGATGACATAAATGGTATTGACAAAAGTCTGATACTCTTAAAGAAAATTAATGAAAAAATTTATGCGGGAGAGGAGACGACAATAATTCATAGTGTCTCAACGATCACGACGGTCTCGATCCCAACAAAAAAATTAACAACACTATCGACATCGATATCATCAATAACGCAATCGGAGAGCGGGGGAATTGATCTGGGAATATTTGTAATTATCATCATAGGAATAATGATTCTACTGATTATTGCGTATTTGCTCCATCGTAGATTTCATTGATCTGCTCTGAATCTTACAATCGAATAGGCAATTGCAGTAAAGGACGCGAGAATTAATAAAGACATGGCAGTCCATGGCGGTCTTATCCTATAAAATTGAAGAACAGATGGATATAGAAAGGATGCTATCCAATATAACATAAGGAATTGTGCAATCAGGAACATCATGATAGCAAACCAAAGACCGGAGTAGAGCGAGATCAATCTCCTTCTTAAGTTTTTGTCCTCACACCTTCTGTATTTTATGTATGTGAATATACAAGTTATTACACACAGGAGCACAGTCATTGAGCATATTACGAACGAACTCGATAATTCACATTCTGATAATGTAACAATGTGATATCTCATAATTAAAGATTGGAATTTGCAGAATAAGAATTAAGAATATGCATTCCCCCCACCACATGAAGATAAAATCAAAAAAGAGCGCTAAGTATTTAAACCATAATTGACATCATTTGTAATTACATCAAGATTTTTTTAATTTTTTGAAATTAAAATGATAAACATAGAAAACATGATAGAAAATTCGTTTTGGAAGGATATCCTCTACGAGATAATAAGCCAGATGGACCCCTGGGATATAGATATCGTAGAGTTGGCAACGAGGTATTCGGACAGAATAGAGAGGATGCGAGAGATGAATTTTAAAATTCCAGCAAATGTCATACTCGTGAGTTCCGTTTTACTTAGAATGAAGGCGGAAATTACTATAAGAGATAATTTCCTCACTATCCCATCAGAGTCAGAATTTGATTTTGGAGAAGATTTTCAGGAATTTATGGAATTTGAGGGCATTGCCATCTCAGATGATGTACATGTAAATTATACAGGAGATCATGCAGAAGATAAGACATCGGTAAGGAAAGAAAACAACAGAAGGTCGATTCCGATTTCAATTGTTCCGAGACGTGTCCCAAGGAGAAGGGTTACCGCAATAGAATTAATTGCCGCGATTCAAGAGGTATTGGAGGATAAGAGGATAAAGGAAAAATTGAGAAAGAGCAGAGAAAGGGTAATGGAGATAAAGGTCGTCAGGGATATCACGGAGTTGGTAGAGGAGGTATACGAGCGGGTGATGGGTATATTGATGAATAATAATAAAAAGATGATCAGGTTTTCAGATATATTGAATGGAAACGGGACATCGAAGGAAGAAAAAAGAGAGGAGATAGTCAGAACATTCATATCTCTGCTTTATCTATCAAATGAGCAGAAATTAAAATTAGAACAGAAGAGGCTTTATGATGAAATATTCATAATGCCTTACAAATCTCATTCATCTTAACCCTGATCTGTCTTCTCGTGTCTCTATCTCTTATTGTTACGGTGTCGTTTTCCATCGTTTCATAGTCTATTGTAATGCATTTTGGAATTCCGATCTCATCTGCCCTTGCATATCTCCTCCCAATACTGCCAGATTTGTCATAGACTGCATAGATTCCATTATCTGTTATAAAATTAAAGACCTCTAATGCCTTTTTATCTAAACCATCTTTATTGACGAGAGGAAATACTGCGGCACTATACGGTGCGACATCCTCCGGAAATCTGAAGTATTTTCTGTCTTTTTCGGAGGTATAGCACGACTCTATCACACAGTAGAATGGTCTATCTATGCCGTATGCAATTTCAATCACATGCGGTATAAATTTTTTCCCATTATAATTTATATTCATATCCTGACCACTTAATTCCATATGTGCCCTTAGGTCATAATCTGTCCTGTCAGAGATTCCGACGAGTTCAATTCTTCCAAAATTATTGCTTATGAATTCTATATCCCATGTATCCGATGAATAGAATGCCCTTTCATCATCCTTATGCTGCCGAAATCTCAATCTTTTTGGGTTTATACCCATCCTTTCAAATAATTGGAATGACCTTCCGAGAAAGTAGGCTATCATTTGCGTCTTTATTACCTCATCTTCAACCGCATCGTTCAGTGAAATTCTAAATTTCTCATCGTCCTTGGTTATAATCTCCACTTCAATTTCCCTTACATCATCAAATTTCTCAGATTCTTTTTTCTCTGGATCAACAAAGAATTGAATCTCTGCCTGATAAAATTCCCTGAGCCTTATCATGCCCTGTCTTGGTGAGATTTCATTCCTAAACGATTTCCCTATCTGGAAAACCCCCAATGGAAGTTTTTTCCTTCCGATCTCCCATAGTCTTCTGAATGAGATATAGGTCGTTTGTGCGGTTTCTGGTCTCAGATAGGCGGATTCTTTTTTCATTCCGGGACCTATGAATGTATGGAACATTAAATTATAGTCATATACCTCCCCCAATTTACCACCACACCTTGGGCATTTAATCCCCAATTCTTCAATTAATTCATTTAATTCTCTAATTCCAAGATGATCTGCCTGCTTCTTTGTTTTTTCTTCAACTAAATGGTCCGCCCTGTATGGCTCACCACATTTCATGCACTGGGTTAATTTATCGGCAAAATTCTCGACATGACCAGAGGCAACCCAAATTGCTTCCGGGTTAAGAACTGGCGAATCTATCTCAAAACAATTCTCCTTCAGAATGAAATAATCTCTAATTATCCTCTCAATATTCTGCTTTATCCTAATGCCCACAGGACCATAGTCATAAAATCCAGAAACTCCGCCATAGATTTCAAATGATGGATATATTATCCCCCTGCGCTTTGCGATATCCATAATTGCCGAATAACTTTTATTTTCCATTTTATAATTCATCCCTACCACTTTCAACAGATTCAAATTCTGTAAACCTTCCCCTCTCTTTTTCTAAAAGTTCCTTTATCAGTCTCCTCTCCTCCTCTAGCCTTCTTCTCCTCTCCTCCTCCTCTCGCCTTCTCCTCTCCTCCTCCTCTCGCCTTCTCCTCTCCTCCTCATCTCGCCTTCTCCTCTCCTCCTCCTCTAGCCTTCTCATGATTTTTTGTTTGTCGATCTGCCACTTTAATAAAGCGAGAAGTACAAATGCCATCATGCTCATAGCAAGGTCCTTTACATGCGGGTTTATTCCCGAGGGGCATCCCCTTTCTATTTCCTTGATTAATTTTTTCGTTTCATTTATTCCGGAAGAGAAATTTATATCCGTGTAAATTCTCAGTGCTTCATCTGCAAGCATCCTTGCATCTAAGCAAAGCCTTTCATTATACTTATTTATTGCTTCATTATACCTATTTCTTGCAATCTCTTTCTTTCTTACTCCTTCAAGGATTTTATTACCCAACTCGTTACATTTTTCAATTTCATCTCGCAATTTTGTTCTATTATAAAGTAATTTTGATTTATTTAGGTAATGGGTAGCATTCTCGTATTCTGCAATTCTATAATATCCATCTG
>QMZM01000083.1 GCA_003663175.1 Candidatus Altarchaeales archaeon
AAACTGCAACAATTTCATTATCCATTAAATTTAATGTAACAACATATGCATCTGTCTTAACCCTCCAGAGCATTTCATTATCAAGTATGTCAAATGCATAAACAAAGCCATCCATCGTACCTATTATCATATAATCATCCATGATCGAAATTACTCTCGCCTTGGGAATATAACTGTCTAATTTTGTCTGAAAAATTAGGGTGCCATTATGATCAAATACAGATACATTTCCATTCACTGTGCCACCCGCAACATATCTTTCGGAAATTGAAACCGAATTTACTTCGTCTCCGAGATTATGGGACCATTTTAGATTGGTGTAATCTTCATAAAGGTAGATATAGTTATTATCAGATCCCACAACAATTTTAGAATCTAGCAATGCCATCGAATTTATCGAATCTCCAATCGTGTAATTAATGCTTAGTGTTCCTCGAGCCGATACCTGTGCGGTTGCACAATACATCATCATAATTACAATAAGAATTGAGATTCTCATCAAATAATATTTAAGGACGCATTGATTAAATAGATAAATGCTTATGGAATGCAAAGCAATGAAAACCAATGAACTAGAACGAGTGTTGGAGGAAATTGAAGAGAAAGACGAGAGAATAAATTCATTTATCGTAATTGATAAAGAGGGAATA
The DNA here is from genome assembly GCA_003663175.1 of Candidatus Altarchaeales archaeon. GTDB lineage: Archaea > Altiarchaeota > Altiarchaeia > IMC4 > QMZM01 > QMZM01. The sequence continues at coordinate 651 of QMZM01000083.1, forward strand.
TCGAGGAGAAATATCGCGAAGAAGGGAAGATTAATGCACCTGAAGATTGGGATAAAATCAAATATATGTGTTGAAGGTCTGAGAACAACTGCCGGATCAAAGACCTTAGAGAACTATATAGCTCCTTATGATGCAACCGTCATAGAGAAAATAAAATCTGAAGCTGGGATGATCATCGGAATGCTTAATATGGATGAGTTTGCATGCGGTTCCTCTGGAGAGACATCATACTTTGGACCCACCGACAATCCATCCTGTCCTGGTAGAATTCCTGGGGGCTCATCGAGCGGCTCCGCGGCATCAGTTGCCGCCGGATTTGTAGATTGTTCCTTGGGCTCAGACACCGGAGGTTCTATCAGAAATCCCGCATCTCATTGTGGTGTTGTTGGTTTTAAGCCAACCTATGGGGTGGTCTCGAGATACGGTCTGATAGATATGGCGATGTCTCTCGATCAGATAGGAACATTGGCAAGGGATGTGAGGACCGCATCCCTCCTACTGGAGGTTATATCTGGTTATGACCCAAGAGATGGAACCTCGTTAAATTTAGACAAGAAATTCTATCAATTCTCAAGAAATTTAAATCCAAATCTCAAGGGAAAGAGAATTGGTTATGCGGAGGAATTCGATAAATTAATTCAAGATAAAGGGATAAAGAAGGTAATTCGTGGGGCAATAGACAAACTATCATCTGCCGGGGCCGAGATAATCGAGATCGATCTACCAAATCTCGAGATGGCACTTCCAACATACTATCTAAATGTCTATGTTGAATTCTTCTCCGCAACAAGGAAATACGACGGAAGGAGATATGGGTATAGAATAGAGGATGTATGTGGTGAGGAGGTCCTAAGGAGAATCCTCTTGGGCAAATTCATATCTCAGAAGGAACACTCTGGAAAATACTACAGAAAGGCATTGATGGCTAGGTCAGTAATAAGGAACGAATTGAATTCGGCATTAAACAAGGTGGATGTTCTTGCGGGACCAACGGTACCAAAATTACCCCACAGGATTGGAACAAAAATTAAGGACCCGAGAGTTATGTATGCATATGACATCTTTACAGTCCCAGTTAATTTATCTGGCAATCCCGCCGGAACGATCCCCTGCGGAAAAACAAATGGCATACCGGTCGGTCTTCAAATAATTGGTAGACCATTGCAGGACCAATTGGTCTTAGATATAATGTTCGGCTTCGAGCAGGAATTTATGAAATAAGAACGAAAAATCTTGAGAAGACATCAGATAAATCTAAAAGTTTTCGTATCATACCCTTTCATACCACTTTTCTCCCTTCCTTCTATACCCATCCGAATCAAATAATAGACTCTTTTTCTTGGCATATTGTTTACTCTCATATCCCTTAACTCTATGCAGGATGAAAAATAACACAGATAAGAATCCAGAGAAAGTTAAGATTAGAATAATTAAAATTGTATAATAAAGCTGACTTCCTTCCCACCTCCTTCCCACCTCCTTCACAACCATTCCAGTGACATGCTTAGATTCCTTCTCATACATTTCATTAATCCTACTTAACCTCACCTCTGGCATAATATTATCTTCCAACACATGAATTACGGCAATTATCTCTCTACCATAACTTATCCATGTCTCCTCCGGGTCAACCTCAAATTCTCGGACGAGGGAATAATTACCTCTTCTTAGAGAGGGTCTGAGTTTTATCTCAATATCTATTGTGTCATTTATCCTACCAATTGTCTGCGCGATCAGTGGTGTACAATACGGCTCTACCCTCCCCTCCTCTTGATCTACACAATTTCCGTTCTCATCCAAAAACCAGAACTTCCATCTCAATGGTAGATATTCTCCATGATGATAACCCTCCTTCTCGGGAACTGTGATTGTGTATTTGATGTCTATACTGCTCTCTCTACTCATCCTGGCAGATACGACCATTTCCCTGTTTATTACAGACTGATCGGTTCTTCTAAAGATTTTCCATATCCTCTCCGCAATTACTCTAACCTCTTGAGTCTCATTCCTAATCTCTTCGACCTTACTCTCTATCATCTCCAACCTGCCGGCCGCGATTCCTCCACCACCTGGACATGCTCCGCAATCGATCTCACAATTCTCACAGGTCTCTCCAACCTCACACACACCATTACCACAGACAGAAACATTAAAGGAACAGGATCCACAATCCTGCGGACAATTCTCACAACTCTCCGTTTTCTCGCAAATTCCATTACCACAAACCGCACTCCAAATAACATGGAAGCCAGAAACGGCATGAGTGTCAACTCCCGAGGGGTCTGCTTCAACGAGGATTCCGTAGCTTCCGAGGTCCGCATTCATCGGAATATGGAAGTTGTAGTAATAAAAGCCCTTATGCACCCTTATCATTTGCATATCTTGTAGGTCATACACGAGGCTCGAGCCGTTCCAGTGGGTAATTGTGACATTACAATAAGAAGGATCCACTGGGTTTCCATTCTGATCAGTTAATGTTGCAAATATTGTCACTACTGAGCCTCTTGTATAATCCTCCTCAACACCACCGATTACTATGGATGGTGCGCCACCCATAGGTATAGATGTTACATTAAATGAGATTACTGCCGGATTCATCATCACATTACCGAGTAAATCCTCACAAAGAATATAGAAAGTATTCTCTCCTAATGGCACAATTATTGTTCTCTCATGCGTCTCACCAGTTCCAGTCATCTCTGCAGACATCTGTTCATAAGTTAGATTGCTCTCATTATATCTGCAGATGGACGGCTCATCGGTTATGGCATAAATTGTAATAACTGTGGAATTCTGATCCGTCCTTGGACCATAATCCAATATTACAGGGGGTGTCGTATCAATCTCAAAATCTATATTTTCAATTCCAATATTTGATGCACTATCATTTGCATATACAGTAAGGTTGTGTTTTCCATCACTCAATGGCCCAATATCAATTCTCAAGTGTGTACAATTTGAACATCCACTAATAAAAGAAGAATTGTCATATGAATACCATATACTATCTGGATT
>QMZM01000084.1 GCA_003663175.1 Candidatus Altarchaeales archaeon
GATGGGAATGATATTATGTGGTCTTCTCTTACGGCATTTATACCGATAAGGTTTAGAATAAAAACGGTTATATTGATATCTGGATCCAGGAGTGGAGTTGCGATCCACTCTATATTCTCCCTAAATAGGTCGTAAATTTGATATCCAAGGATAGTTATCAGCGGAAAACTTGCCGGCAATATGAGGGGTTGGAGATTTAGATATGCAAATACTGCGAGTGAAATTCCAGACAATAGAATTGCAAATTCTGATATCGAATATGGAGGATTTCCAAAACCCATAGGTACGGAAATGAAACTGAATATGCAGAAGAATATTCCCGCAAGAATCACCAAAATTCTCTTTTGTTTTTCAAGACCTTTGTTTTCTGCATTTTTTGCCCTGTACAGGACGATGATTCCGGAGAGTATCCATATAAATAAGACCCAGTGACCTAGAAGGCTTGGAGGGAATATTATATACCACATAACGAGTGCCAGTGTCGACAGCACAAACCATATCCTCGATGTTTTGTACATTTTCTTTTTATTTATTTAATTGCTAAAAATTATAGAAAAATTATTTATGCTATGATATTTGTATTTATAAATATAAATAACCTAAAATATTATACATGGATATGACATTTTAACTTTACATTTATCAATAAATACATTATAATTTTCAACATTAGTGGTGGTTGCGGATGATCAGGGTGGGTGTTATCGGAACTGGTGAGATGGGTCAACACCATGTCAGAATATTCTCGGATATGAGTGATGCCGAATTGGTCGGTATTTCTGATGTGAATGAAGAGCGCCTTAGCACGATTTCCAGAGGGTATGGGGTTGAGGCGTTTCTAGACCATAAAGAATTGCTAAAACACGATTTGGATGCGGTTTCAATCGCGGTTCCAACCACATTACACACAAAAATTGCCATGGATGCCATGAATAAAGGTATTGATGTGCTGGTAGAAAAGCCAATAGCGGATACACTCGAGAATGCCGATTTGATGATCAGGAGGGCTGAAAAAGAGGATTTGAAACTCATGGTTGGACATATAGAACGCTTTAATCCGGCAATAATAAAACTCAAGGAATTGCAGAAGAGGTTGGGCAAGATCGTTGCCATTTCTGCGAGGAGAGTCGGCCCCTATAACCCAAGAATAAGGGATGTGGGGGTCATTATCGATTTGGGAGTGCACGATATTGATGTTATGTCGTATCTATATTCAGAAGAAATAAAGAGCGTTCACGCCTATGCGGGCTCCGTCATGCATAAATTTGAAGACTATGCGAGTATTCTATTGGGATTCAAAAATGGCAATTCTGGATCAATTGAAACAAATTGGTTAACTCCCCACAAGGTAAGGAAACTCACAGTCACTGGAACGGAGGGGATTGCATATGTCGATTATATCGAACAAGCACTCAGGATCTTTAATTCTGAAAATGAGAAGAACATAGCAATCGAGAAGAGAGAGCCATTGAAGAATGAATTGGAGCATTTTCTCATGTGTGTAAAGAAGAATAAAGAGCCGTTGGTTGGTGGTGAGGAGGGTAGACACGCATTGATGGTTGCTTTAAATGCTGTGAGGTCTTACAGAACTGGAAGGGTTATCGAGTTATTTAAATGAATAAAAAAATTAAGATATAAGGGGATAGAATGATTTTATCTCTCTTGAGAATAATTTTTGGTTTTGCATTGACTCTCTTTATCCCGGGATTTGCGATGACGCTTGTGATCTTCCCCCGGATCGGGTTAATAGAGAGGATGGCATTTTCCTCTGTGCTTAGCATATGCACTGTAATGCTAACCGCTCTATTCCTCGATTTGGTTTTGGGTATAGACATAACAGCATCGAATATGGTAATTGCACTTTTATCAATAACTGCCCTATTCCTCGTAATATGGGTTATTATGAATAGAAAATTAATTATTGAGAATTTAAAGAGAATTAAGGAGAGAAAATGGAGGGAATAATACCCCTGATCATAATAACACTCGTAAGTTTTCTAGTTACCCTGGTTTATACGCCGAGGTTTATAAGGAAGGCAACGGACAAGGGAATTGTCGCCAAGGATATGTATAAGAAGAATGTTGTGGTTCCAACGCTCGGTGGTTTGCCAATTCTCGCCGGGATCTCGGCATCACTAATTGTTGCAATTTTGATATTTGATGTCGAAATTCTACAAAAATTGGTAATTTTCTATTTCATCTCGTTCTTGTTTGCAATGTTTGGCTTGGCCGATGACTTGTTTGATGTTGGCAGGAAATCGAAGATATTCATTCCATTTGTGTTGGCTTTACCCATAATTGCCCTAAATCCGGAAACAAATCTGGAGTTATACCTCGTTAATATCGAACTTGGCAAATACTATCTGTTCATAATTGCTCCCGTGTATATAATGGTTGTGGCGAATTTGATAAATATGCACTCCGGCTACAATGGTCTCTCATGTGGTCTGTCATACATTCTAACATGTTTTTTGATAATTAGATCCTATCTTGAGCATGATTTTGATAATCTCTTTTATATTTTGCCGACATTCGGAGCACTCCTGGCTTTTCTATATTTTAACACATACCCCGCAAAAATATTCTGGGCAAATATCGGAAGTTTGATGACTGGCTCCATACTCGGCAGTTTTATAGTAATAAACAAGATGGAGGTTTTTGGATTTGTAATTTTGATCCCCCACATAGTGAATTTTTTAATGTATGTTGTTTGGAAGATCAAGGGGCTTGGAGAGGTGAAATTTGGCAGGGTAAGGGAGGACGGCACATTGGAGGTTCCGAATCCGTGGACATTGAAGTGGACGTTTCCCTATTATTTCAGACTCACAGAACATCAGACGATGTGGATTCTATATTCACTGACACTATTTTCTGGGATATTGGGCTTGGTGTTGGTTCCGTATTCATAACCATCTTATCGGATTAATTACATCCAACCATCGAATCTTCTTAAAATCTGACTCGTTTTCCGTATAAATTGAGAAGATGTCATTTTCTCTCATGGTCGCAGCTAGTAAGGCATCCCAGTAATGTATTTTGTATCTTTTATTTATGTTCATTGCAGATATGATTGTATTTTGAGTAAAATTTATCTTCCTCCAGCCATTGAAATCGATTATGTCTTTTACAATACTTCTCGCATTTTGTATTGGAATCGGATTCTCCACCTTCCTTGTGATTATTACATAAAATTCGGAGATATTTTGTAGGGATATCGCATATTCCGTCTCCAAATTCCAGCATCTTGCAACCAAGTCTCTGCATATCCTGTGCTTTTCGCTCTCAGTTTTATCATATGCGTAAACCAATATGTTCGTGTCAATCAGAGAAAGTTTATCTTTCATAGATATCCCCCCGCGATCTATACAGTTTTTTTCCGAGATCGAATTTTTCGAGTAATTTTAATTCTCTCTCCGCAATTTTTTTCTGTTTTTCACTATCTATCCATTGTCTCATCGCTTCGGTAATTGCTCTGCCCAGATAGCCCTTTCTCTTATGATAAATTTTTCCCGCCATCTCCCTAAACTTCTTCTCTACATCATCATCAATGCTAACAGTTATTGTTCCCATACAAATCACCATTAATATTTAGATTTTTAATTTATTTAAATATAATGATAATGTAAATATAAAGA
>QMZM01000085.1 GCA_003663175.1 Candidatus Altarchaeales archaeon
AACAAAGACCTGAACTCTGATTCAAATGCCGAGGGCGGGACTTGAACCCGCGACTTCCACGTATCTCAGCACGAGTGCCTTTTCTTGGAGCTTATGAGCGTGGCACTCTAACCATCTGAGTTACCTCGGCTTTTTAAATGTAATTTTTCTATCTCAAATTCTTAATATAGATTATAAAGATTGTAGAAATTTATATATCCCATCTATTAAATTTATTTTATCCCGCCTTAGCGTAGTCTGGAAACGCGTCCGGCTGTAGTTGGTCTTGGAGAGAATCTCGAGAGGACGCAGCAGTAACCGGAAGATCCCCGGTTCAAATCCGGGAGGCGGGACTTATATTGCCCCGATGGTGTAGAGGACTATCATGCGGGCCTGTCGAGCCCGCGACTCGGGTTCGAATCCCGATCGGGGCGTTTATTGCCAAAAATCTGCCAAAAAACCGAAGGAGGTGATAGTATGAACAAGATAAAAATAGCAATTATTGGTGTTGGAAATTGTGCCAGCTCCTTAATACAAGGAATTCATTATTATAAGAATAAAAATGAAGAAGATGCAACCGGCTTAATGCACTGGGATATTAATGGCTATAAAGCCTATGATATCGATGTTGTTGCTGCCATAGATATAGATAAGAGAAAGGTTGGAAAGGATGTGAGTGAAGCGATCTTTGCGAAACCCAATTGTACTAAGATATTCTGTAAAGACATACCAAAAACTGGTGTTGAGGTTGTTAAGGGCCCGGTTCTTGATGGTATTGCTCCGCATATGAAAGAATATCCAGAGAATAGAACATTCTTGGTATCGGATGAGAAGGAGGCAGATATTGTGGAGGTTTTGGAGGAAAGCGGTGCCGAAATCGCCTTAAATTATCTTCCAGTTGGTTCTGAAAAGGCGACGAGATATTATGCAGACTGTTGTCTCGAAGCTGGTGTTGCATTTATAAATTGTATTCCGGTTTTTATTGCATCTGACGAGAAATGGGCAAAGAAATTTGAGGAGAGAAATTTACCATTAATTGGTGACGATATAAAGGCTCAAATCGGTGCCACAATAACACACCGCGCATTAGCAAAGTTATTCTCTGACAGAGGTGTAAAATTAGACAGGACATATCAACTAAATACTGGTGGAAACACGGATTTCTTGAATATGCTCGCTCGGGATAGATTAAGGTCCAAGAGGATATCGAAGACGGAAGCTGTCCAGTCTGTTCTAAAAGAGAGATTAAGCGATGAGAACATTCATATTGGACCCGCAGATTATGTTCCATGGTTAAAGGATAAAAAACTATGTTTTTTGAGGATGGAGGGTAGAATCTTTGGAGATATTCCAATGAATTTAGAATTGAGATTAAGTGTTGAGGATTCGCCAAACTCCGCGGGTTGTGCGATCGACGCCATAAGATGTTGTAAATTGGCATTAGAGCGAGGAATCTCTGGGGTCTTGACCTCTATCTCGGCATATACGATGAAACATCCGCCCAAGCAATATCCAGACCCGATCGCGAGGGAGATGGTAGAAGAATTCATTAGGGGAGAGAGGGAGAGATAATTTAGAAATATGAAGGCTGTAATTCTTGCCGCTGGGGAGGGAAAGAGACTTAAAGACTTGACAAGAAATAAGCCAAAGGCATTGGTTGAGGTTTTAGGTGTCCCCTTAATTGAAAGAGCAATACTGACCGCAAAACTTGCTGGGATTCGTGAATTTCTGATAATCGTCGGATACCTCGGCGATAAAATAAAAGATAACCTGGGTGATGGAAGTAAATTTGGTGTCAAAATAGATTATATAGAGAATAAGGAATGGAGGAAGGGAAACGCAACCTCCCTACTGAGGGCAAGAGAGTTTTTAAAAGAGAGGTTTATTCTGCTTATGTCGGACCATATTTTTGATGAACGCATATTAAAGGCAATTATCAATTTTAAATCAAAGAGTTCGGTCGTATTGGCTGTTGATAGAAGGGAATCCATTAGGGATGATACAAAGGTTCTCGAGAAGAATGGGAGAATTATCTCCATAGGCAAGGATATAGAAGAATACAATTGTATAGACACTGGGATCTTCTCATGCGCGCCGAAGATATTTTCATATGCAGAAAACTCGATAAGGAATGGAAGATATGAACTCTCGGATTGTATAATGGAGGCCGCGAGGAATGCCGATGCCCGGATATTTGATATTACTGGAATTGATAGATATGAACCAAAGATGAGAAAGGAAATCCAACCATGGTGGATTGATATAGACACGGTGGAAGATATAAAAAGGGCTGAAGATATAATAATTGAAAATGCAAGCAAGAATCCATCTGACCTACTTGCCTGCTATGTCCATAAACCAATAGAGAATAAAATTGTATCCTGGATTGCAAAAAACTTCAAGATAACTCCAAATCAGATCACAATAGTTGTGAATATCCTGGCTTATATTATAACCGCATTATTTCTCTTTGGTTATCTCTTACCGGCATCGATCCTAACATTTGTTGTTGGAATCCTGGATGGTTTGGATGGTAAATTGGCAAGAGTTAAACTGAGAACGAGCAGGATTGGTTTATTGGAGCATTCATTTGATTTATTATTTGAATTTTCATGGATTATTGCATTGGCATTATTCATCTACTTCTCTACTAAAGATTCACTGCCACTGATCTTAGGAATGCTCATATTGATGTTCATTGCATTTTATCGAAGCATTTATGACCAATTCAGAAAGGCGACCGGGATAAGCTTAGATGATAGTGGGGATTTTGAGAGAAGATTTAGGAGAATCGCCGGTAGGAGAAATCTCTACAATATACCAATATTTATAAGTATATTGCTTTCGGTTCCTCTTTATTCATTAATATTCATCCTAATTCACTCGGGAATCACTGCGGTGGTGTATTCAACATGTGCAATTAGACATCTCTCTGAGAAAAAATGGCAAGAATAGCATTAATGTCATCATGGAATGCCGCCTGTGGCGTCTCAGTGCATGCGGAATTGATTGGGAGAGAATTCATAAGACAGGGTCATGAATTGAAGGTATTCGCACCACTTACCTATGAGGACGACCACACCTACCTCTGGTTTAACTTAGATGAAGAATTCGTAACGAGGAATTTCTCGTTTCTCAGATATGGAAATCGGTATAAGGATGAAAAACTCTTGTCCTTTTTATACCTTGACCCATCATTTGCAGAGGAGGATTTTGACTTCTTTATTGTTGAAAAACCAACATCAATTCCATTAAATAAATTATTGCCACTATTCAATAAAATAAAGAAGAGGGCAAGAACAATTGCAATTATGCATGAAGGCTTGGTTCCAGAGAATCCATACTTCTTCAAATTTGATTGGGATTCGATAGTTGTATTTGATGAAAGGTATAAAGAGGTATTCTCTGGGGTCTTTCCGAGAGAGAATATTCATATTGTGCCATTCCCATGTTATATGCCAGAGAAAAAGGATAAGAAGGAGGCGAGGAGGGCATTAAATCTGGGTATAAATGGAAGTGTAATCTTTACCTATGGTAGATTCTATTTCCTGCGGGATGTTTTAGCACTACTCAATGATATACATGAGGAATATAACATAAGATACATCTGCATGGTAAGGAATATCAAGAGATATATAGAA
>QMZM01000086.1 GCA_003663175.1 Candidatus Altarchaeales archaeon
GTGAGCCAGTTCGAGCATACCGTAATGGTGGTGGAGGATGGGTGTGAGGTTATTACACATTAAGTGTGGCTAAGCGGAGCGCATGCCACACCACATGATGCAAACTGTGTTAACAGTTTGCTTCAACTCCCAACCTCGGCGTAATTCAACAATAAGTGTCATCGAGCGGAGCGAAGACAAGCAAATCACTTTGTGATTTGATGTCCCAAAACTGCTTTTGCAGTTTTACGGAACTGCTATAGAGGTTGTTAAAATTGCATAGTTTCTAAACTCTTAGAAATTTCCGGATATTTCCTCAATTCTCTCAAAATTAATTCCTTTATTTCATTCATTCTCAATTTCGTTTTGCCTTCGAATCTAAGAATTATGGCTGGCTCCGTGTTTGATGCTCGAACAAGACCCCACCCATCATCAAATTGAATTCTTGCTCCATCTACATCAATTACATCAAATTTCTTCTCAAACTTCCTTCTTATCTCATCAACTATCTCAAATTTTCTCTCTTCGGGGCAGGGAACTCTTATCTCCGGTGTTGAGAAATACTTTGGAATCTCCTTGATGATTTCTGATAACCTTCTATCAGAATTTGATATAATCTGTAACATCCTCGCCGATGCAAATATTGCATCATCGTAGCCATAATAATTATCTGAAAAGAAGAAATGTCCCGACATCTCTCCAGCCAGTATTGCATTTTCTTCCCTCATCTTCTTCTTTATAAAGGAGTGTCCAGTTCTATACATTATCGGAATTCCCCCATTTCTCTTTATATCCTCAACCAATGCCTGCGAGCACTTTACCTCAAGGATTATCTTTACTTTTTTCTCCCTACTTAGGATCTCCCTAGAGAATAGAATCAATGCTTCATCACCTCGAATTATATTGCCGGAGTCATCAATAAAGCCAACTCTATCCGCATCACCATCATATGCAATTCCAATATCTGCATCTTCTTCCTTCACCTTCTCTATCAAATCTTCCAAGAATTTATCCACGGTTGGGTCTGGATGGTGATTTGGAAAATTACCGTCTGGCTCACAATATAATGGAATGACATCACATCCCAAATTTTTGAATAATTTTAATGCTATTGGACCGGCAGTTCCATTTCCAGCATCAATAACAACCCTTAATTTTTTCCTTAGATTTATTCTCTCTCGGAGAAAATTTATATATTCATCAACAACCTCTTGTTTCTTAACGCTCCCAGTTCCAGAGTTAAATCCCTCGGATTCTATTATCTCTCTTATTCTTTGAATCTCATGTCCATAAAGAGTCTCCTTCCCCTTCATAAGTTTAAATCCATTATACTCTGGAGGATTATGAGAGCCGGTAATCATTATACCGCCATCCATATTGTAATGATAAACTGAAAAATACAGGACTGGAGTTGGGACCATTCCTATATCAATAACATTACATCCGGTCGAGACAATTCCATTAATCAGGGATTCCTTTAACTCTGGGGAACTCAGTCTCGAATCCATTCCAACAACGATCTCCCTCTCTCCTATATAGGTTCCAAATGCCCTTCCTATCTTCTCCGATATTTCCTTATTTAAATCCCTTCCATATATGCCACGAATATCATATGCCCTGAATATTGACATTTTTGTCATTTTAAATGTCTTTATAATTTCATTTGGCATCTAATCTAAGGATCTCATCCTTGTCTTCCAATCTCATTAAGTCTTTCCACAAATCTACAAGGTTCAAACATGGCATTTAGATCTCGTTAGGATCTTCCTTATTCATTCTACCCCCCTCCACTCCTTTATTGCTCTTTCGTATGCCTCGGGAGTTCCAGTATCAAACCACTGACCATCAAACGGATAGCCATAGAGTTTTCCCTCTGCCGCAAGTTTTGGGAACACATCATGCTCGATCATTGCCTTCCCCTCTGGAACATAATCTATCACCTCGGGCTCTAAGACATAGACCCCAGCATTTATAAGTTTAGACTTCGTTGTCTTCTCCGGCTTCTCTATAAACTCAAGGATTTTGTTTCCTCTCAACCTCGCAACGCCAAAGCGTGATGGATCCTTTACTGGAGTAAGTGCAATTGTCGCCAGAGCATTATGCTCATGATGGAATCTTATTAAATCATGGATGTCGATATTTGCGAGAACATCTCCATTAAACATTAAGAATGTGCTCTTTAATTTATCTCTCATTAGATTTAAGGGTCCCGCGGTTCCAAGTTCCTTATCTTCTTCAACATATTCTATCCTTACACCAAATTTATTTCCATTTCCAAAATACTCCACTATCTTACTGCCGAGATAACCCGTAGAAATTATAATGTCTCGAATTTCATATTTTCTCAGCAATTCTATTATATGCTGCAACAGGGGCTTTCCCTGAACTGGAATTAACGGCTTTGGAATTTCATAAGTGAATGGTCTCATTCTCGTTCCCTTTCCACCTGCGAGGATTACTGCCCTCTTCACCATGTTACCAATTAGAATCTTTGTGAGGAGTTCCTCCACGACTCTTGACCTATCTTTAATACCCTTTACTCTTGCGATCTTATCGATCTCATGAATTAATTCCCTACTCAGGTCTACTTTTATGCTAACCATTTTTTTAATTTTAAAATAAAATTTTTAAATTTATTTTAAAATAAATCTAAAAATCGTCAAATTATCGTCAAATTGTTATTTAACCCTAAATCTCAAAAGCGCCGCAATTCCCCCCAGGGAATTCAACTGCTTGCCTGCATCGCTCTCATAATTTACTATGTGAATCCTACCACCACTTCCTCGAATGATGTTCAATAATCTATCTATCCTCTCCCTGTTTTCCCTGAAAAAATTGCTATTAATCAGTGCTATTTCAATTGCTCCAATACTGGCCGATTCCTCAACATCTCTTAGAGAATACACCGCAAGACCAGAATCCTTGGCAATTTCCTCAAGAATTCTGTTCACGAGATACAGATCTCTTGATGCCTCGATCTCAAGTATCGCATCCTTAATCCTCGGTCTCCTCATAACCTCGCTTATCCCTGTCCTTCCAGATGAGCCTATGTTCTCTATTATTATCTTTTTATTTAAATCTGGATAATTATCAGAATTTTCAGATATGAATTTATGGAGATTATTCTTCTCAAATCCCGCTCCAGCAAGAATTATTATTGAGATATTCTCCCTTTTGAGAATTTCAGATATCAATTTACACACATCATGATAGAATTCAATTCTTCTCCTCTCTCTACCCTCAGTGTCGTATTTTCCTCCAATATGCTTCGATATTTCAAAGTAATCAATTCTCGATTCTCTAACCAAACCGATTGTCGCCTCACCAAAATCAACAACCACTATGAGAATCTTTGGTCTGAGTGATGCCTTTTCAGATTCCCTCAAATACTCTAAATCAAATTTGGACCACCTGTCTTTGATTATTGTCAGAGACGAATTTATTCCTATATTTAGTGTGTGGTGGCTTCCCAACGCAACCTCCTCTGGAGCATTCTCTATAATTCCCGAGATTCTGAGCAGAGAATAATCTGATTTAAATTCCAATTTTTTTACCCTGAGAGAGATATTCACCCAAATTCTCTCA
>QMZM01000087.1 GCA_003663175.1 Candidatus Altarchaeales archaeon
TTCTTAATTTTTATATTTGTTAAACTATTCTATAAATTATGGTCGGAGTAAAGAGAGATGAATATCCAGAGCAGGGAGAGTTAGTAATTGCTACAGTTCAGAATATATTTAAGCATGGGGCATTTGTAACCCTCGATGAATACGGTAATAAGAGGGGCTTGCTTCACTTATCTGAGATCTCACTCAAGTGGGTCAGGAATATAAGGGATTATGTGAGGGAGGGGCAAAAGGTAGTACTCTTAGTGTTGCGGGTGAATCCCGAAAGGGGACATATCGACCTATCACTCCGCAGGGTTACCGATGCTCAAAGGAAGGCGAAACTCCAACAAGTCAAGAGAGAGCAGAGGGCAAATAAATTATTGGATTTGTTGGCAGATGAGCTCTCTCTTCCAAGAAATAAGGTCAAGGAAGCGATTAGTAATGAAATTCTGAAGAGATTCGACACACTCTATGATGGTTTGGAAGCCATATTAATTGACAATAAGATAATTGATGAATTGAATATTAATGAAGATTGGAAGCCACATCTATTAAATTTGATTAAAAATAGCATAAAATTGCCCTATGTTGAGGTAACCGGATATGTAAAATTACAAAGTTATGAGCCAAATGGAATTGATATCATACGGAATGCTTTAGATAATATCGTTAAGTATGATGCAAATGGATATGATGATTATAAAATTTCTGTGAAATATGTATCTGCACCACTCTATAGCATCAAGGTAATTGCAAGGGACTACAAATCGGCGGAGAAGATTTTAAGAGATGCTGCAAATGAAGCGATATCCTACATAAAAAGGAATAATGGAATTGGAGAATTTCACAGAAAATTGGATGAGGCGAAGAGAGAATCAGAATGAAATTAAGGAAATGTCCCAATTGTGAAAGATATACATTAAAGATGAAGTGTTCAAGGTGCGATAATGAAACAATTCTGCCGATACCGGCGAGATTTTCACCAGAGGATAGGTTTGGTAAGTACAGGAGGAGAATGAAGAAGATGATGGAAGGGGATTAGAGATGGTTTTAATTAGAAAGAATGCCCTCAAATTTATCCTCAATGCTTCAAAGAGGACATATCCAAGGGAATTTATAGGTCTGTTGAGGGGAGGTCCGGATATTATAGAGGAAATTCTATTGATTCCGAGATCTTTATTTGGCGATAATTTTTCGGTCATAGAATTTAATATGAAGCCGATCGACCCAAGTATTATCGGGAGTGTACACTCGCACCCATCCCACTCATATGAGCCATCTGATGCGGATTTAAGATTCTTTAGAAAGATGGGTTTTATTCACCTAATCTTGAAGTATCCATATCAGAGCATAGAAGACATTGCAACATATGATATGAATGGGAATAGATTGCCCCTTCATGTTCTCGAGGATGTAGTGAATATTAAGAAAGATGACGATCCACGAAATCCCTGGAAGTGAAATCTTAGTTAGTATTGGAATAATAACAATAAGTGCAACGATCTCCGCGATAATTGCGAGAGTATTTAGACAACCCCTGATATTGGCATATATACTCGCCGGTATAATAATTGGACCGTATGGTCTACAGATCATCATCAATGAGAAGATAATTGAAACATTGGCAATGCTTGGGATGGCACTTCTCCTATTCATGGTTGGTCTGGAACTCAATTTGAATAGATTAAGAGATGTTACAAGGGTATCGATCGGTTGCGGTTTGGGGCAGATTATAGTTACATTCGTGTTCGGTTATCTTCTCGCCACTGCCATGAATTTCAATAGTGTGCATTCATTCTACATTGCATTTGCGCTAACAATAAGCAGTACAATGGTCGTTATTAAGTTATTGTCTGATAGGGAGGAATTGGAGACACTGCACGGAAAAATTGTTCTTGGAACGTTGCTCGTTCAGGACATTACAACGATAATTGTCTTAAGCGCATTGCCAAAAATTGAAATGTTAAATATCGACTTCTTTATAAATTCCTTAGTTGCCGGCATTGGAATTGTTGGTATGGCGATAATTACAAATAGATATATTGCACCAATAATTCTAAATTTCATTACGAAATCTGTCGAATTATTGCTCTTATTTGCAATTTCATGGTGTTTTATATTTTCTCTAATTGCTGCAATTCTAAAATTCTCAATTGCAATTGGCGCGTTCTTAGCCGGAGTTAGTTTGGCAACATCTCCATACAATGTGGAAATAATTGCAAGGGTAAGGTCACTGAGGGATTTCTTCTCAACGATATTCTTTGTTTCTCTCGGCATGGAGGTTCCACTCATGCCCACATTGATGTGGCAAGCGCTTGTTTTTGCACTCTTCGTGCTTATAGGGAATGTTCTCATAATGATGATAATAACGGAATTCTTTGGATATGGAAAGAGAACCGCCTTCCTGACCGGACTATCATTGGCACAGATAAGTGAATTCTCACTAATAATCGCAAATGAGGGTCTGAACTTGGGTCATATAAATCAAGATATATTCTCATTAATTGCATTTGTTGCAATTATCTCGATTACTGGCAGTACATATTTCATTACTCATAGTGATGGAATCTATAGATTTATGATACCGATTCTGAATCTCTTCCATATGGGGCGAAAAACCCAGATCTTGGAGAGGATTCCGAAAAATATAAAGGATCATGTGATATTATTTGGTTGCCACAGAATGGGGTCCATTATTGCAAAAACCCTGCAGATGAGTAGAAAGAAATTTATTGTTGTTGATATAAATCCGGAGATAGTTAAGTCACTGATGAGGCAGAACATAAACACGATCTACGGGGACATAAGTGATAATGAAATCCTGGAGAGAATTAATATCAAGGATGCCAAGATTGTAATATCAACGATCCCAAACAAAAATGACAACATATTCTTACTGAGTGAGGTAAGAAGATTGAATCCCAGTGCAATAGTCTTTACAACAGCAAACCATTTAAATGACGCCTTAGAATTGTATAAGAACGGTGCGGATTATGTTATACTTCCGAACATGCTCGGAGGAGAAAAGATTTCAGAGATATTGGGTTACAGGATAAATAGATCTGAGATCGAGAAGTTAAAGAGGAGACACATTCTTCAATTGGAGGATTTAATGAGAATGGAGTTTCTCCTAAGTCAAGATAACAAATCGATAATGAGGTGTGTATGCTCCCTAGGTGATAGGATTAACATCTAAGACGCGCTTGAGCACAAATTCGCAATCATTCTTGTCTTTTGCCGAGATTATAAGTGGTGAAAATTCCCTCAGTTCTTTTTTTAATTCCATTATGAGTTTGTCATTTGCTATATCCTTCTTGTTTATGGCAACAACAATTCTTCGTTTGAAATTTTTCCTTATCTCATTCAATAGCAATAATTGTCGCTCCAATTGTGAGAATGGATCTATCAAAAAGATAATGAAATCCGCCAATTCCTCAATTGCAAGTATTGCTTGAAGTTCGATCTCGTTTCTTCTTTCTATGGGTCTATCGAGCAA
>QMZM01000088.1 GCA_003663175.1 Candidatus Altarchaeales archaeon
ATCGATATCACAATAAATAGTAATAAATAAACACACAATTCTAAAACACCACCATTTTTTATGAAAAACCTAAACCAGGTGAATGATAAAAAAATAATACAGATGCTAATAATAAAAAGATAAAAGGATATATAACTCATAATTGAAAATGGTCTGTATCTTATTGGATAATTATATTTTTTCTTCAAAACTTCTGTTAGATTCTTATACATCCTATTTATTGACCTAACGGTATGGAAATGGAATATATCTGGTCTGCGCCTGCCATATGCATCCACAACATCGCCAAGCCCCATGATACTTAATGATGTATGAGTATTGTCCTCCATTATATCTATCACCATATTAACTCTCAAACCAAAGATAGAGGGATATGCAGTTGATATCTTCGCTGAGAAGGGATGCTCTCGAGTAATATCATCTCTCATTAGGATTGCATTATCTCTTTTTAGTGCATCTATGCTTGCCCTGTATAGAGTATGTCCATCAATATCAGAGAATTGGATTGTTAGTTTCTTTTTCCTCATTTTTATAGATAACTAAGAACCTCCTCTACATCCTTCAAATCAACATCCAAATCGAAGTTCTTCTTCAATTCTTCTCTTATCTCCATCGGCTTTAAATTTCCCTTATCTTTCAAAATTCTCTTTATCAAATTTCCCACATCCTCATTAAAATTCCATGGAAATATAACCCATATCCATCTCTCAATCTTCTCCGCATAGAAATCTGGCTCAAAATCAGAAGTAGATTTGTGCATGAGAGTTGCCGTTTTCACATCTCTTGGATTTAATTCCCTTAAATGTTCTAATGCTATCAATACACTATCCCCCGTATCTGTTAAATCATCCACCAAAAGAACATTCTTCCCTTTGAGGTTTATATTTATAGGATACCTAAGTTCAGCTTTTTTGCTCTTTGTCGCAGTTATACCCCAATGCTCAATCTTTATCGAAATTAAATCCTTTATTCCAAGAAAATCAGAGAGATTTACTGCAGGAATTAAGCCGCCTCTCGCAATACCTACAATAATATCTGCCATAAAATTTGAATTCCTTATCTTTTTTGAAAGAATTCTTGAGAGTTCCCATATCTCATCCCAAGAATAGTATCTACACTTAAAATTATCAACTACCATATCAATTTATTAGTTTAATAAATAAATAACATAAAAATGATGGGAATCATCGGCGGAACTAGTCTTCTAAATGCAGAGTTCTTATGGGGTGCATCAGACAGAATTGTGAATACAAAATTTGGTTCTGTTTATTTATTTGAAGGAAAGGACTTCATCTTTATCCCAAGACATGGTAAGAATAGGAATATACCCCCTCATAGAATAAATCACAGGGCAAATATCTTCACATTTCAGAAATTGGGATGCGAGAATGTAATTGGTGTGAATTCTGTCGGTAGTCTTAAAAAGAATATAAAACCAAGAAGCATTTTAATTCCCAACGATTACATAAACCCGTGGAATATCCCGACATATTATGACACAAAGATTGTTCATATTACACCATCACTTGATGAGTCTCTAAGAAAAATAATAATATCGACGGCAAGAAAATTGGGAATAGAGGTTATTGATGGTGGAATTTATCTGCAGACTACGGGGCCCAGATTAGAAACGAAGGCGGAGGTGAAATTCTTCCAGAAGATTGCCGATGTTGTTGGCATGACAATGGCATCCGAGGCAACACTCGCAAGGGAACTCGATATGGGATATGCAAGTATATGTACTGTTGATAATTATTGCCACGGCGTCATTGATGAAATTCTCGACTTTGAAAAGATAATTGAGGATGCATCGAAGGATAGAGATGACCTGATGAGATTGATTAATGCACTGATTAAGGAATTAAAATAAATTTCTTAACAAATGGACATTTCAGTAATAATTCCAACACTAAATGAGGAGAAGAGCATAGAACCGTGTTTGAAGGCAATTAAATCCCAGGAAACTCGTGCAGAATACGAGATAATCGTCTCCGATTGCAAGAGCGAAGACGGCACCGTAAAAATTGCCAAGAAATATGCCGATAAGGTTGTATTCTCGGAGCGAAGGAGTATTGGAATTGCAAGAAATACCGGAGCAAATTTCTCTGAGGGAAGGTATCTGGTGTTTATAGATGCGGACACTCTGATACCAAAGAATTATCTTGAAAAGGTAATTGAGAAATTCGAATCCGACCCCGAGTTGTTGGCGTTCTCAGCGGCATTTACATTTGCAACTGATGACAAGAGGATTAAGATTGTTGAGAAATTTACAAATTCCTATCTCGTATTTAGGGACAAGATTGGATTAACCGTATTGCCGGGATTTAATATATGCGTCAGAAGAGACATCTTCAATACATTGAATGGCTTTAGGGATGTACCCTTAGAGGATGGGGAATTTGCCGTCAGATTAAGGAAGATGGGTAAGACCAGATACTTCACCGACTTCTATGTTATAACATCATCGAGAAGACTTGATGAGATGGGGCTCCTTGGAACATTGAGATATTACTTCGAGATGGACTTGGCAATGAGGGAACCTGCATTGAAAAAATTTCTGACATACAATTCATATATTCCACTGAGGCTTAATGAGAATTCTCTATACAGGGAATTTGAAAGAATCTATAATGCAAAGTATAGTGCTGGGATCGATCTAACAATAAGCGAGTATCTCCAAAGAAAGACAAACGAGCTTATAAAGATAATGGATAAAACCGATGAATTGAAAAACCTGACAATTGAACAATTTACTGAAAAGATGAGGAATATATTAAGATTGATTGTTGAACTGAAACTCGAGCCATCAATAATCAAGGAAGATATGGAGAGGGCAATAGGCATGATTATACATAGGAACAGAGAGGTGAGAAGAAAGAGAAATGGAAAAGTAAATTGATTATAGATACTCGTACACGGCTCCCCTATCTGCGGAACTGACAAGTTTTGAATATCTCCTCAGAATTCCCCTTAATTCCTTTGAAGGCATTTTCCACTTACTTAATCTGTCTTTAATTTCATCATCACTCAAATCAATGTCTAATCTTCTATTTGGAATGTCTATCTTTATTATATCTCCTTCCTCAACGATTGCGATCGGACCTCCCTCCATAGCCTCTGGAGATACATGACCTATGCAGGGCCCCCTTGTGCCTCCAGAAAATCTTCCATCAGTTATTAATGCCACAGAATCGGACAGACCTGCTCCAACAATCGCAGAAGTCGGACTGAGCATTTCTCGCATGCCGGGACCTCCCTTTGGACCTTCATATCTTATAACAACAACATCTCCCCTTCTTATTTCATTGTTATATATCGCCTCTACCGCATCCTCTTCAGAGTCAAATACCCTCGCTGGACCCTCATGAACCAACATCGTATCCTGAACCGCAGTCTGCTTAACTACGGAACCATTTGGAGCCAGATTTCCCTTTAAGACGGCAATACCCCCCTC
>QMZM01000089.1 GCA_003663175.1 Candidatus Altarchaeales archaeon
ACTTGAATGCGCTCCAAGAACGGCATATTTACAGACATACTACAATGGGAGATGTATGGCAAATTGCAGATTCTGTGCTCAGGCTCGTAACTCCAATGCCAAGATAGATAGGATAGCTCGGGGCTTATATCTGCCATATAATACCGACTTAGTTGTTGAGAGATTGAATAAGGCGATGGATAATGGAATATTTAAGAGGATATGTATTCAAACCATAATCTATGATGGAATGCTCAACGACCTATTTTGGCTCGTGGGAAATTTAGATGGGAAGATTTCTGTTTCGTTGCCACCCCAGAGGAGAGAAATCCTCGAGGAACTTAAAGATGAGGGGGTTGATAAGATTGTGATTCCGTTAGATGGAGTTACCGAAGAGATATTTGACGAGATTAAAGGGAAAAAAGCCGGAAGTCCGTATAGGTGGGAAAAACACTGGTCAGGTCTTAAAAAAGCGGTTGAGGTGTTTGGAAAGGGCAATGTCGGAACCCATTTAATTGTCGGTTTGGGCGAAACTCAGGAAGAATTTGCAATAATTATTCAAAAATTGCATGATTTAGGGATTTATTCCGCATTATTTGCCTACACACCGATACCAGAAACAAATTTAAATAAAGAAGCACCAACCTTGGGATTTTATAGAAAAATTCAACTTATTCATTATTTGATCTCGGAAGATATCTCCAATTACAATAGAATGGAATTTGAAGATGGTGGAATAGTTGAATTTGGAATAGAACGAGAATTTCTGGAAGAGATAATAAATTCTGGCGAACCATTCACAACAAAGGGCTGTCCCGACTGCAATAGACCCTTTGCAACGGAAAGGGTAAATCTGCCTTATAATTTCCCAAGAAAGCCAGATAAAAATGAATTAAAGAAGATAATGAATGAGCTAAATGAATGAGACACTTTCTCTACTACGGGAGAATTTCGGTAACGAAGTGAAATTTTATATGAGGGCATATCCGCCAATTTCACTTACTGCCCGTTCTTGTAAACTGAGTTGCAAGCATTGTAATAAAATCTATCTGAGGCATATGATTCCCGCCGAAACCCCTGAAAAATTATTATCTGTCTGTGAGATGATAAGGAACAAGGGCATAGATGGAATTGTGCTCAGCGGCGGAAGTGAATTGGATGGAACCGTTCCATTGTATAGATTTTCGGATTCTATGAGAAAGATCAAGGAGATGGGCTTGACAATTAATGCACATACTGGTCCTGTGAACGAGAAGCAGGCAAGAGATATTCTCATGGCGGGACTTGACTGTGCGATGGTTGATGTTATCGGCTCGAAGGAAACAATCAGGAATGTGTTGGGTTTGAATTTTTCTCCACGAGATATTGAGAATGCGATGAAATTTCTACGAAAATATGGGATAAAAAATTTATCTCCACATTTAATTGTTGGCTTGGATTATTGTGAATTGAAACATGAATTTAAGGCAATAAAGATTCTCCAGAAAGTTAAGGTGGAGAATATCGTAATTGTTATAATAATCCCGACAGAGGGAACTGAATTCCAAGGCTTAGAGCCGCCACCAGTTGAGGATATCGGCTCTTTAATCTCCGAGATGAGAGATAAATTTCCAGAGACAAATATCTCATTAAGTTGCGTTCGACCTGGAGGAAAATACAGGGAAAGGTTGGATGAAATTGCACTAAAATCTGGAGTGAATAAGATAGCGATCCCATCAAGATCTGCATTTAATACCGCAAGAAAATTGGGTTTGAAGATAAAAATTTATCGAAAAAATAGGTGTTGTTCATGGTAAAATTGATACCCATAGCGGGGTTTGGGGATTTGAGAATTTATGCAAAGAGGGGATGTTTGTATTCCTTCTATAGTTCGCCTTATCCGGCGCATCCAAATCATTCGGCAGTCGATATCACAACTGGTGGTAAGAGATATGACGAGATATTTTCACCTGTGTCTGGTGTTATAGTTGATATAAAGAAGATTGATGCGCCAAAATTTTCCAAAAATCTTGATCCAGAATTCATAACAATAATAAGATACAACGATGAATATTCATTCAAGATAATTCACATGAAGCCTACACTCGAGATTGGCGATTATGTGAGTGCTGGCGATACAATAGGAGAACTGATAAGGACAGAATACTTTTCCAGAATAAATGATCTTGGAATCCATATAGAGATCAGAAAGAACAATGATCTATATAGGGCATTGGGTGGAATGCCGTTAAAGCCGATTGTGTCGGAGATCAGGGGCGAGACGGAATTGGTTGGGAGGATATCGGAGAGTAATGAAAAATACTCAATAGTGAAGATAGAAAAATCCGGGGCTTCTGAGCACATCAGAGGTTTAACTTGTAAGGTAAATGGTAGGAACGCATTTCTAGATTTTGGCTACCCTTATCTAGAATATGGTGGTGTCATAGGAGCAAGAAACGGCAATGTCCTCCTTAATAACATAAAAATTGGAATTTCAAGAGAGAATATAATAAAATTCAATAAATTTCATGTATATGCGAATGATCTTAGAGTAGAGAGCATCACATCTGTTCTTTCATTGAAAGACAAGGCAGAAATTAAGATAACTCCATCTATCTTCGAGAGGGGTGAAAGGGTAGAATTCAAGATAAAGGAGGTGATTTAAATGAAGATTGAGGAATTCGAATTTCCGGACGATCTTCTATACACAAAGGAACATCTCTGGGTAAAGATTGAAGATGGAAAGGCAAGAGTTGGCTTTACCGATTTGGGACAGGCATTCTACAAAGGAATAATGCATATTGATCTTCCGAGTGTAGGAGAGAAATTCAGATTGGGGGATGAAATTTCCACATTTGAAACGATAAAATCTGTATCTAAGATAAATTCTCCCCTCAGTGGAAAAATTACAAGGATAAATGAAAATCTAAAGGACAACCCGGAGATCATCAATGAGGACCCCTATGGAAAAGGGTGGTTATTTGAGATAAAGATGGAAAGTCCAGAGGAGAAAGAACAACTTATGGGTATAGAAAAGGCTGCTCCACTCTTCAAGGAGATTATAAAAAGGGAGAAGGAGAGATATGCATATCTGTACGAATGAAAAATGCTGACTGAAATAGAGAAAAGGGCTCAGAAATTTAAGCCCATAACACTTGAAGAGGCGAAATTTCTATTAAACTTGGAATGGGATAAATTCTCGAAAATAATGAAACTGGCGAGAGAACAGGCAGACGGGATTTTCGGAAAGAGGCTATATTTCCACTATAC
>QMZM01000090.1 GCA_003663175.1 Candidatus Altarchaeales archaeon
AATCATCGGTGGGTGGATTGGTGTCATAATCCGGACCAATATGAGGGGTTTCTTCTAATTCACTATTTACTGCCAGGACAGCAGATAAAGAGAAAATGAGGAACGAAATGAACATTATAAGAATATATATTTTGATACCTTCCATAATGCTTTTATATTATATAGAAAATAAATGCGAATTAACAGTAAAAAATGAAGCAGGGATTGTATCTACCAGGATAAATAACCAAGGTGGGAATAAACACCATTCCCGCACTACAATATATCTTCGAGGAAACTCAGAAAGCTCTACTAGCGTTACACAGATTAGCATCAAATGACATAATACTATTGGATATATTTAAGATAGTGATTTAGAAAATAGATAAAAATCATATGAAGATAATCCCTGTATTTAAAGCATAATACATGAAAAATCTATTATTTACCACCTTATAAATAGTATAAATTAATACACATATCACAAATAATAGATATAGGAAATAATAGAAATAAATTTTGAATATCCATATTTGGGTCTCTTTGTAATTTAAAATTGGTTAACTTCAATCTCCCCTGGATAATAATTTTGTTATTCACCAGATTCTATGATTCCACCTAATCTTTCTCTACTATCTCAGTAAAAATCCCGCCTTAAAAGCCCTAATGTCTTACCAGAATTCTTGCACTTGATGCTAATTCTTCGGATCTTGCCAATATAATATACACTCCATCCATGAGGTTCTCTGTCATGATTTCAACTGGCAATTCCCCTGGTCTCTTCACCTCTATAGTTCTTTCTGCGACTCTTCTACCACTAATATCATAAATCTCTATCACTACTTCACCATCATCAACAACATTCAATAGGCAATTCGTGACATTCGAACATGGATTAGGGTATAAACTCATTATCCCAAAACTGCTTGATAAACCAGAATCTGTCGTCACCTTTGTCGCTCCAAGATTCTCTGATTCCTTATCTTCCCAAACAACCTCCAGTTTATATTCATAGAGATTACCCTTTTCTACACCTCTATCCGTATAAGAATATGGGTTAGTGCCCTGAATGAGGTCAGAATTAACTTTTACCCACATATCATCCGCTCTTGATATGAAGGTATTATCTGAAGTATCTACATTGTGATGTTTGAGATTATTTATCTCTCTTCTGTATATATTAAAGCCCACCAATTCTTCATCCTCATTATTTTCAATAAGCCAATCAAGTATAATATGTCCATCATTCTTATACTTTCCTGAGAAAGAAATAAGTTCTATTCCAAGGTTGTAGCCATACCAGGCATACTTCAAGTTACCATTTGTGGCATCATAATAGGATATATGAGGATGACCTAATCCATCAAGATAGATTGAACTATGATTTCCAACATCTCCATCAGTATCCACCGATAATTTATGCCATTCAGAACCGTCATAGTATGCGTATTTAAGATTTCCATTGCTATAATCATAGTAAGATATGTGAGGGTAACCATTTGAATCAATGTCAATTGATGGTCTTACTCCAGTATTCCCCTCACTATCTACAGTTTCAGTGTTCCAATCATCACCATCATAATAGGCATATTTGAGGTCCTCACTTCCAGTCATCTTATATGCAATATGGATTTAATACTCAGAATCAACAACGATAGATGTATAACTTATGTCACCGGAGGAATCTACCACTTCCAATTCCCAGTAGGATCCGTTGAAAAATGCGTGCTTCAATTCACTATTCGGTCCCATATATGATATATGTGGATTCTCTGAGGGGTCTAAGTCAATGGAAGTGTACCAACCAGTATCACCCTGTGTATCTACATCTATAATAACCCATTCATCTCCATCAAAATATGCATACCTTAAGTCATGATAACTATACCTATGGTAAGAGATGTGCGGATGGTCATCAGAATCAAGTTTAAGTGAACAATCCTGACCTGCAATATACTCTTCATCAATCCCTTCAAGTTCCCAAGAAGAACCATTCCATCTTGCATATTCCAAGTCATATGCATCACCCCACTGGTAATATGCTATATTTGGATACTGGTTGGAGTCAAGCTCAAGTGATGTGTAAAACCCAGTGCCCTCGCTGTCATCAACCACATCGAATTCCCAAGATGAGCCATTATATTTAGCATATTTAAGGTTGTAATTCGACCTATCGAGATAAGATATGTGAGGGTAGCCAGAATTATCCAGGACAATAGAAGTATATTCACCCACATTTCCATCGCTTTCCACTGTTATAATATGCCAGTCCTGAGCCAATGATACTCCGATTGCAATGAATAGCAAACAGATTGGTAAGAATAAAAGGTATGGTCGTCTCATTTTTTAACCTCCTTATACACTAATATTTAACATAGGCAGATAGTCATATTGCGTCTATATAAATCTACGATATATATCTAAAACCTCAATTCTTAAGTACATAAATATATATTGCTACATATAATTTAATAGAATGGTATAGTTTAGATGTCAAAAGGGGACATGTAAATGATTCATAAAAATGTTAACCTTAGCATACAATTATTATTTTGTGACCGATACTAATTTAAATCACTTTGACAACGCTTTTGCATAAAGTTGGATAGTTCGCAATGTGTCATCTATATAATAAGACCTTTGATGCATTATCTTCTCTCCTAATTCTTTAACCATTTCCGGGAAGCTCCATAATTCTATTTTATTCTTTTTTGCCTCTTTTTTAACTCCCTCCTTCCAACCCCAGGCGACTATAACTCTTTCATAATTATTATCCTTAAAACCATACTCTTCCAACTTTGATTTTACCTGTTCACAATCAAATTTTTCACTTATGAAATACCCAATAGATGTTCTCTGTTTTGCTTGATGAACTCTCTGCTTCAATTTCTCCTTATCATATTCCACCAATGATATCTTTGAATAAGCTCCAGATATCGATACAGAGACCTCAATATGATACCTCTTTATAGGAACCCTGGAAGCATCTGCAGCAAGAATGTCTATCTCCTTCTGACCTTCACACTTTATATTTGGAATTGTGAACCAATTCCTAATATACCGGATATATGATTCAACTATCTTCTCAGTTGTCTCCACGTTTATCCTCCTAATATATTTAAAATGTTTTCCTAATCCAAGAAACCCAATAAAT
>QMZM01000091.1 GCA_003663175.1 Candidatus Altarchaeales archaeon
CCTACTCGGGTATCTTCATAGACTCAAAAAAATACAGAATTCTCTCTGTAATCCTCCTTCTCTCCATGCCGAATATATCGATGGGAATATTGAGCTATCAGACATCGATATTTGTGATTTCAATACTCCTGTTTATATTCTACCTGACTCTAAACAGGAATATAAGCTACAATAGATTTATCCCTCTATTAATACTGTCTGTTTTCATTTTATGTTTCACTCATACCGGAACATATATGTTCCTCCTGTTCTTTTCGGTTACATGTATCCTCATCTACGGGGTTTTGTGCAGGGAGTTCAATAATAGATTATTTGTATTGGTCCTAACTGTACTTTTTGTCTATGGAATAACTACAAGCATCTTCCCTTATGTTCACCCCCAGTACATAGATAAAGCAAGGTTAGTTATTACGGTCGGAGAATTCCTGTCATCTAAGTTGTATTTACCTTTAGCATATGACATGAGCCAATTGTTCTATACCAGAGTATTTCTTGATAAGAGCCTCATAGATATTGCACTCTGGTCCGGTCTCATCTATGGGATTGCAAAATTGGCAATATTTCTCTCCATCCAGATGTCCAAATTACTGAGGGAGATAATACCCCAAACACCTCTCTTTGCAATACCCTTTATCGGAGGGATAAGACATATCTCTCATTCTGTATTCGCAACACCATTCTGGATAGGTCCAATTCATACCTTTTTTTCATTGATCGCCCTCTTCAGGTTAAACAAAGAAACCCTATCCCTTCTAATCTCTATATTAATGGTAACCATCCTCCCAGGGTCTCAGGTTACATCATATACTGGGGCATTAAGAGAGATATTCTACCTCTTCCTCATAATCCCGATAACCTCATCTCTTGGATTCATCTATCTTGAATCCAAATTGAGAAAATTTGTAAATAGGAGAATATCCCTGGTGTTAACGTCATTATTCATCTTTGGCATTTTTTCAGCTCTCTTAGTAATGCCAATAATAGGTAACATGTATTATAAGCCATTAATAAGTGGTTCCGATGTTGAGAGAAGTGGATTGGAATGGCTCAGGGGAATTGGAAATCCAGACGAGGGTTGCACTGGCCTCGGATACAGGCACATGATCAACATATACGGGAATAAAGAGGTTCCTTCTTCAACCACTGTTCACTCTGGCTCGGAAATGAAGCACTTTATAAGAGACCTAAGGGAGATTTACTTCTTCAATAAAGGAGAAAACAATGTTAGGGATATCTATTCAAGCTTCAATGTGAAATACTTCATATTGTCCGATAGGGTTCTAAGAACTTTCGGCGCCAAAAGAGAGGAGTTAACGATTCATGAAAATAAAGAACTCGATAAAATTCATTCCAATGATGATTTTGATATATATCAATATATAATCCCGGAGTATACACTGACCCATGAAAACATAACTAAGGGGATAGTATTCAACGAAACCTGTCCAGAGATAAAGGATGCCGGGGTAGATTTTCTTATAGAAACCCCAGGTTACAAGATAAGGTTGAGTAAGAAATCTCCGAGCATAAAATATCTCGGCAGTAAGGAAGAAAACCTCCTTGGTGAGGGATACCTTTTGGATTATCTAAGGATTTCGTGGTACTCAAGAGAATATTTGAATAAATTTGCAGATTATGTCCCTTCAGAAATGAATTTCTCAACAATCATTCGAGGGAATCAGGTAATCTATAAACGAATTCTGAGGAATCAAAACAAAACCGAAAAATGGGCCACTCTAATAATAAAATATCAATTCTATAGAGACGCGATAAAGAATGAGATGATAATAGCAAATGATCACCTTCCAGTAGCAATGAATCTCTATCTCTCAACAATGACGCTTACCCCGCTAAATTACTTTACGTATAAAGACTGGTATGGAAAAAAGAAGGAAAGGAGGGTCTATCCCTCCGAGGGTTATGTAAGGATAAAAAACAAAAAGTTCAGAAGCATATTTCTACATAACAAAAACAAGGGCATCTATATGAGATATGGAAATACCGCACCCTGCCCAAGCAATATCTATTATCTGGGGTCTATAGAGTATAACTACAGTTCTGTAAACATAGATTATCGGAGATTTATACAGCCAGGGGATTCGCTGCATATAACAAGGTATATCTCAATAGGCGATGAGAATACTACGGAAAAAAATGTTGATAGGTATCTTTCTGTAGGTCTCTATCCGTATCCGGAAGGTATTGTCCCTCTCATAATAACAGGTTATTTGGAGAGATTAAACCACAGTACGGAAAAGGAATTAAATTCAAGTTTTTATGTATACAGAGAATTAAAATACGCAAATGTAGCATATACTGAAGGAATAAATATGGGGAATGAAGAAATAAACAAGACTATAATGAATAAATTGCTTTCTTATGGAATAGATGTTATTGGTTACGAGAATTTCTTTTATAGGTTTACTGACCCGTTACAGATTCAGAAAGAAAAGATAGGGAATATGAGAAGGAACGCAAGGGTTTACTATAATCTGAATATAAGTGGTTTCATACCCAAGGGTTTAAGATATAACTTAGATACAATAAATGCATCAATAGATGAAAATATAACATTTATAATCGCTACCTCCGTAGGGCCTCCAATAGAGGAATTCAATCGGGAGGGTCTGAGATATCCCAAAATTGTATATTATCACGGAAACAAAACATCTTTAATTCTACTACCTGTCTCAAATCCAACAAGTTCATTACTGAGACCAGAATACAATATAGAAGATATTCTCTCACAATGGAAATCCACAATAGATTCTGCTATCAGAGAGGATGATCTGTGTATATTCCTCCTCAGATCCACACGGATTAGAGAATATATGAATGAAATATTGAATTTAATAGAATATGCAAAAAGTAGGGGAATGACATTCACAACTCCGGAAAGAATTGCAGAGCATTTCAGATTACTACAGAATATCTATGCAACAGTATCAAAGGATATTGATTCCGTAAATATCTTTATAAAAAATAATAATAACAGACCAGTTAAGGGGGTAACATTCAGGGTCACAGTGCCAACAATAGAATGGAGATGTCCTTACAGGGCAATAAATGGCGAGATTACAAGAATCAAAAGAGAAGGC
>QMZM01000092.1 GCA_003663175.1 Candidatus Altarchaeales archaeon
CAGGGAGATTAATGCAGAGGATGTGTTGAAAGAGGTAGATTTGAGTATATCAGGTGGATTGGAATCAGATGACCTCGATAATTTAGGATTGCCAAAGATAAAAGTTATTGAGACAGGCTCGACGCATTCTATACGACTGATACTAAAGACAGAAATGGACAAGAGGGAATTGGTGGCATTTCTCCGTGGTTTAAAAACACCAAAAAGGGCAACTTTTGAAATACAAATGGAGGTTGTAAGGGGATGACCAACGGGTTGTATTCACCTGCCGATTTAGAATTATTCTTTGAAGGGAAGAGCTTTGATGCTGTATTTCAGATGCTGAGGCGGATATGGAATCCGGAAGGGAAATCAATACGAGAATATTATCGAGAAGGAGAAATTGAAACAAATAAGTTAGAGGAAACACTGCTCGAACTATATCCTGACTTGTATGGGGAAATAATCAAGGCATGCAAGAAGGAGAAGGTAGCAGAAGAGATACGAAGGAGAGATAAATATTGTCTGGTTTTGATGGACTCTCTTAGCATCAGGGAGGCAATGCTTTTAGAGAACGATTTGAAGGAACTATATGAAATTAATGCAGGCTATTCATTCTCTGCTTTACCTTCAGATACAGACCCTTTCAAGCACAAAGTATTCGGCAGGATAAATATCGCACAGTGGGAGAGTCCGGATTTTAAATTCATTCACGACCTTACAAGCGTGTCGGTATTACCTGAATCCGATACTTTGACAATATGGACGCAATTACCTGATGATAAACTGCATCACACTCGTGCAGGTCACGCAGAACCCTGGGCAATAGAAGATGTGTATGCGGACACGAGAAGATTATTGGTAGAGATTTTGCAGATGTGCCGTCATGATGAAGTTGTTGTTACAAGCGATCATGGCTATGTTGACCTCACCGCTGGCTGCACATTTCCTCTAAGCGATAAATGGAAAAAGATGCTCGCAAACCAATTTAAAGAGCGCTGGCGAAAGAAAGAAAACAATTGGGAGTTGGAACAGCTTTATGAGCAGAAAATCATCAGATATGCAGGGGAGTATTATGTTATTCAAGGGAGATATTCGCATATAACCGGGCGTGGCAAGGTGAATACAAGAAAGCACGGTGGTCTTTCGATAATGGAATGCATGACGCCTGTGCTCAATGTCAGGAAAAAATAATATGATGCTTGAAGAGGAAGTTGAGGAGATACCAGAACCAGAGATTAAAAACAGGAAGGACCTCCATCAATCTTTAGAGCGTATTGTCAATAAGACCTATGAGTCAGAGAAGGAGTATCAACGGTTGGAAGAAGAATTAAATATGGTCAAAAGTTACATTATTGAGTCACACAAACCAATAAGCGAATTAAAGGCAGACGATTACGAGGTAAATTTCACAAAAACCGAAGATTCAACCCTCTTTGTTGTTAAATTTAAAAGAGCGGATATGCGAAAATTTTCCACTCTCTACGTAGATACTTTCGATGAGCGGTTTTGGACTGTCCACACCTGGGAAAAAGCTACAATAGTAGACCCATTCATTTCTAAGATAGCTAAAACTGAGTTTAAGAAGGATTACGTTTGGTTCCCCAGCCAATATATGGAGCGGTTTAAGGAAAAGGGGCTTCTAAGGAGTATTACATTACAGTACTCGGAACTCATTGCGGGAGATGAAGAGAAATCGATTGGTGACCTCAGCATGAAATTAGGAGGTTCAGCCTCTGAAGAGGTGTTAGAACTGTTTAGAAAGCTTCCTCAGGTAAAATCTCTAATACTTCGAACAAATGACCAAAGATTATCTCATATATTGAGGGTATGTGAGGGATTATCCCATTCATCTCCCTTATCTGGTATTGGAATAAAACATACCATCAGCGAGGACGAAATTAGCAAGTTTATTTTGGATGACATCATCTATACGGGAAAATTTACAGCAAGAGGGGGTAATTCTGTTGACGGTCATTTATATCTCCTGCGAACAGCGAAAGAGGAGTATGCTACCACAATAAAATACATTGAAGACGAAATAGCAATGGGTTTAGTGGAAGAAAGCCCCTTAAGAATGTCAGGACATCCAATTAGCATAATTCTAAGCAGGTCAGTTGAAGACCTCAATGCTTTTTCAAATGAGGTGATTTCTTGCAAATATCCATTCCGTTTATGGGGCATACCAAGATACGAATCAAAAGATTTTATAGCTATAACTGGCGTGGATTTACATACTGGAAGTAAATTGAATATAGAACTATCGAAAGATTGGATTCGATTATATCTCCCTAAAGGCTCGTGTGGTAATACAATAGCCAGGTTTTATTCGATAATACAACACAATTACGATTCAAATGCAAAATTAGAGGGGGTGGAATATGGCGAACTTTTCTGAGTTAGTCCCAGAGGAGAAACATAGAGTTTTAATCAGTTGCATAATGGGATTGGCACATTCTACTGGCACTTCTGGTTTTCCTAACTCTCTTCATACACTTGGTTACGAGGTGGACATTTTAGAGTGGGACGAAGTTCTCAACTCAAAAGGTAAGGAAGTGTCACCTGATATTGTACTGACAGATAAAAATAGCAACCATTCTCTGGTGGTAGAGTGTAAAACCAGTAAATTAAAAAAAGACCAGATTGAGAGATATAATGATGTGAAAAAAGAAGATTTGATTGATTGGGGTATAAGCACTACCAATCCCAGGCAATTAACCCACGATATCACATTAGTTGCATCTTATGAGAATGGTGGAACTTTTCTTGCCACACTGCGTCAATGGGGGTGTACGTTCCCCACTCTGCAAATTGGTTTAGTGAAAATAGAAAAAATTGCCAATGAATTTAGCCGAGCAGAATTAAATGAAATATTCCCACTAACAATTCGTTTAGATCAAGCACCACAATATTTATATCCAGTCGGTAGAGAAAGCCCTGACCATATTATAATGGATCAAATACTTCAAGGATTGCTTTCAAAGTTATATGCCAATGAAAACGAAGAATTTGAGATCGCTTTGAAGGATATTATAATTGATATTTTTCCTCATTGGGAGGCAATGGGTACGGGGATTAGAGAGAAAGTCATAAAAAATTTTCAGCGAGTTATGGAA
>QMZM01000093.1 GCA_003663175.1 Candidatus Altarchaeales archaeon
GTGGTGGAGGAGGAGGTGGAAGTGGTTGAGGTGGAAGTGGTTGAGGTGGAAGTGGTTGAGGTGGAAGTGGTTGAGGTGGAAGTGGTTGAGGTGGAAGTGGTTGAGGTGGTTGAGGATGTTGAAGTAATAATTGGGAGGACGGTAAAATTCAGGGTTGCCTCAGAATCCCCAAAGCTCGCTATTGCAATATAATTTCCCTCGTATCTTGGAATGAATGTGAAATTTCTATCAAGCTTCTCACTTAATGGTCTTCCGCCACCACATACTGGACATGAGGGATAACTTAAGAATGTTTTAACAATTTGATATCTCTTTGGCTCAATTTCTCTTTGAATCACAAATATGCCTCCAACCCGACCATCTGGAATAACGACCAAGTGGAAAGTTATACCCTCTCCCTTAATGATCTCGTATCTATCGGCACTCAAACTCACAAATGTTTCTGCGTTCGCTATACAAGAATGGATTACCAAAAGAACGATCCATAATGCACAATTTAAATTTATCCTCATCATTTAAACATTAGTAATTCTGGTTTTAATAATAATATTGCTCCAAGTGAAATCATCAATAATCCGCCAATCAGTTTTAGAATTCTTCCCTGTCTCTCCGTTATTCTCTCCGACTTAAATGTGAGGAGAAAAATGCCGAGAATTGCAAACAATGGCAACACATATACAATTCCATAAAACAATGTATAGATTATGTGCATCGTCCCAACACTTGCGGAGAAATTCTGGATCAGGGATTCTATGTATATCATCGGCAATATAAATGTGCATCCAAGTTCGATTATATTTACCATAATCGCAAGTGCTATAGTGCTTAACACGACCAATATTAATTCCTTTCCACTCGAAATTTTCTTTAATTTGTGGACGAGTCTTCCAATCCTTCTGAATATTTTATTCCTCTTCTCTTCTGATATCGTCAATGAGATATATTTCTTCATAAGGAAGAAGTCCTTCAGATTTATTATTCCGGCACCAATTGCAATAATTGAAACTAAAATTCTCACGATATCTTGAAATTGAGACAGGAGTTGTGCCCTCACAATGAGCAGGAGAATTATGAATATGGAATACATTAAACCGGATGTTACAATGAAAACGAAACCTATGAGAAGCATTTTGCGTCTCGATTTTGTGTAAGTTAGCAATGAGAGTAGAAATGCCAGAACGGTAAACGCACACGGATTGAAACCGTCTATAATTGCAATCAAAAATGTGAAGATGGGCATCGAGAATTTCCTCGCAAATTTAACAATCATATTCTCTGATATCGAACCAGCAAAGAAAAATGCGAACATAAAGAATATTATGCAAAACCCAACGAGCCAGTATCTTCCCTCAATTCTCGTTCCAATGATCATGAATGCTAATATAAAGATAAAGAGTATCACCACTAGGATGTAGAAAATATAATTATTATCAATTAATCTTGGCTTTTCAATTCCCTCGATTTCGCTATCCGGGATTTCACTTCTCAAAATCTGTCCGGTCTTCGCATCTATATAAACTATAATATTTGGATACTGAAGCCTCGATTTTATTCTGTCTTTACTCCACCACGCGACCGCATAGGTCTCATTAAATAGAAATGCATTCGCGGACGCATCACGATAAGTAGATGTAAAATTCTTAACTATCGGTGTGGTTCTTGAGATGGTAATTGCATCACTCTCTGAGATTATGGAGGATAGATTCATACATTCCCTGATAGAATTCTCGATCTGATTTTTATAGCCAATATACGCGAGATATGCCTGAGACCATTCAAGGTCTCCATCTTCCTCGGAAAATCCAATAAATACCTTATTGCCGATAAATGTTCTCGGAACGCCAACCGGTGTTGTGTTGTATCTTTTACACATATCAAAGAACAGATCTCTGTCTTCAGATGCGATATGGTAATTTACCTTCAATCTTGGATACTCCTCTTCCAATTCTCTTAGAAATTCCATCTCCTTTTTGCAATGAGGACATGTCGGGCTATAGAAAAAGTCTATTGTAACCTTATTTATCTCATATACCTGAGCATTTACAACATTTAGCAATGCGAAGAGAATGAAAAAAATCAAAAATGCCCTTGGATGTTTCATTACGATCACCCAAAAAATTTATTTATTATATTTTTAGATTCACGCAAAATTAATTGGGAATATGGTCAGTTTATTTTTAAATATTGCTTTTTTTATTAAAGTAATTCTAATTTTAAAATTGTGTTACTAAGATAATATGAATTTCTGGTAATTAATATGTGGCTCATAGTACTTACATTGGCAGCGGTAATTACAACTGCGATATGGTATGCCAAGGATACGGATGGGAAATACAAATTGAGCCTTCTAAGTTTGGTATTTTGGGGCACATCAATAATGGTCTTTGTTGATCATGTATTGGGTTATTTAATGGAAGGGGCTGAAGGAGAATTCTTTGAAGTAAGTCTTGACGCATTTCTCCTCAGCATAGTTTTAGTTATCATCGCCCTTATAATGTGGGAAATCGTTCTACTCTATAAAGATCCCGCTGGAAGATTAAAAAGGTGAGGAGGTGATAAAATGGCGTGTTTCCTTGTTCCGATGGGTGAGGCGATCATAACATCAGTTATACAAAAGACGATTGGCAAAGAAAGGGCGGAGAATTTAAAATTAAGTTGGTTAAACATAATGCTCTGGGGAGGGGTTATATTACTGGCCGTAGAACATATATGGCACGGAGAAGTTGTCCCTTGGCCGCCTTTTCTGACCGCAATGCGGAATCCGGCAGAGATCGGAGTAATGCTCCATGAAATGGCAGTTATTGGTGGATCGATGTGCATAGTTATAACCCTTACATGGATAGTCCTCGTTAAGGTTGCCTCGATAATGCAAGTGAGAAAAATAACCCCAAGTACTGCGAGGGCATAAATTACCTTTTCTTTTTTATTTTTATCCCTCGACATCTGCCGTAGTTTCTGAATTTCATTTTTAAAATTAGTACTGGCACATGTTAATTAAAAATGACTGGAAAACGGGAAGAAATACTGAGAGTGATCATAGACATATACAAAAAGCACAGGAGGAATATAAGCTCAGATGAGATATCA
>QMZM01000094.1 GCA_003663175.1 Candidatus Altarchaeales archaeon
CCTTTATTATAACATGATTTATTGGTGTTGGACCGACCCTTATCATGTCGCCGTCATTAATCTTTCTCGTGTCGCCCTTAATACTAATTACCGCTCTACACTCGGTGGGGTCCGGAACCTTAACAAAGACTATTTTGTGCGCCGTAATGCCAGCAATCTTTTCGCTTTTTCTGAATATTGGAACCTCAACGGGCTTTTCAACTGGTTCTATACCCAATGCTTCATATGCCTTTATTGCCGGCGTGTATCCCCCCTTGGGTCCCGGGACACCATCTACATAACCCAACGCCTTTAGGGTCTGCATCTGATTTCTTATTGTCCCAGGGGATCTCTCCAGTAGGTTAGAAATGTCCTCGCCCTTTATGGCGACCTTCTTCTCCTCATACAACCTTATCAGTGCATCCAGTATCTCACGCTGAGTTGAACTCAACATTTTTTAACCCAATTATTATTTTTCCCAATTATTTTATTTGAATTAATAAGATATAAAAAAATAGAGGAAATTCTGTAATGATTGATAACTAAGAATTCCCATTCCTTTTCCATGTTTCAATGAATTTTACTTCATTAAATTCAAGAAATCTGAATATCTCTGCAACCAACGCCGCCTTTCTCAGTAGCAAGTTTCTATCTTTATACACATTTTCTGGGATCTCTATCTCAATTTTCTTGTCTTTTATTCTTATATTAAATTCGTCAGATGAATTGAAGTTCCTCTCAACCAGGAATTTAATCCTTTCGCGGTCATTTTTTGCGACGTCCTCAATCTTTACCTTATATATGACTGTTTTTCCCGCCAATTCGTGATTAAAATCAACCCTTACTCTCCCTCCAGAAACAGTTTGAATTCTTGCGAGCTTTCCATCCAACTCAACGACCATCCCGGGGATCGGGTTTATGTTATTCCTCTTGAATGCACTTAATGGAACAAGCCTGACGAGATTTGGGTCTCTCTTTCCAAATGCCTTCTCTGGTGGAATCTCAATCTCTTTTTCCTCGCCCTTCTTCATCTTACTCAGGGCTTCGTCTAAACCCTTTATAACATGACCCGCGCCAATAACAATTGGTAATTTCCCATAGGTTCTATCTTCATTGAATATCCCCTCACTCCTTGCTATCTCTTCATCAGTTGTATCGAAAACCCTACCATTCTTAATCCTGCCAGTGAATGAAATTCTGACAAATTTTTCCATGATATGATTTATAATTTCAAATTAATAAAAACTTTATAGGGTGGCAAAAAGAATAAAAAGGAAAAAGGGCAATCTCGATGGGAGCAAAGATGTCAAAAGAGGTGAAAAGAGAAGAGTGAATTGGGTAAGAATTCTTATATATGTTGTTGCAATAACAATGCTATTTTCTGCGTTTCACTACTTTACGAGCACGCCGAGACCCTCCACGCAAATACCAGAGATGGAGGAGCCATATATTGATAAATTCAGTGCGGTTCAAATTGGAGACTCGCCAATCCTCCTGAGAGTGAATTCGAGAACGGATAATCTAATTGCATTAATAAAGAGTAGCATCAGTTACGAGACAATAAAAAGAATATATAACATCTCATTACCGTCTCTGAACTCGGTAGTATTTAGGGTCGGAAATCCAAGGATAAATCCACCCTATGTTTATGAGACATCAACATTTATGTTTTTCCAATTCGATTTAGATTCAATTAATGAAGATATAACAAATAAATTGATAGATAAATTGGAATCGGAATTTGGTAAGGAAGGTTTTACCCTATATGGGGAGTGTGTAGCAAATCTGACGGAGGATATGGATATATTAGAGATGGATAATGTGCATGTGCTGTGCAGACCCGACACAAAGGATGGTAGCTATATAAGGGCAATTGTATTTAAAATAAACAGACATGGAATAATAAGTGATGTCATAGGCTTCGAATCGGAAAGGATTCCAGAGGGCCCAGTTGTTAGTGCGGATGTATTAAACATAACAGATTTCTTGATAGATGGGAGTTTCATTTCAATGAATTTTGATTTTATTGAGAGATTATCGGAAAGGGCGAACATATCTATAGATTATCCAAGATTCGTGATAAATTCAACAATTGAGAATACCACATTTGCAAAATTAGAGAAATTACGAGGAGTTAGTGTGGAGATTAAAGAAAATGTCACCATGATCAAATACAATAATTCATTTGATGAAATTCAGTCAGTTCTAACGGATCATGAGTATTTGATTCTACCGGGAAAAATCAGCATTATGACATCTGTTGATAATGTTGATGAAACTCTTGGGGCGTTGAATGATAGTGGAATTGTAAATGTATCATTAAAGAAGGTTGGATATGTAAGGGTCCCGAGAAGTGTTATCATTGATCATAGAATCGTCAAAATTAATTCTTCTGATAACTTGAGAGCTATCCTTAGTCCCACAACGGAGGTGAATGATAAGATAAATGTGACCCTGACAGCGATAAGAAACGGAGATAAAACGATAGTTCTTGGCGCCACTCAGATTCATTAATAATTTCCTTCCTCACATTACCATGGGTGTTTCTTCAATTTCCATAAATATGCCAAGAAATTCGTCAGAACATGAATCATCGGAGTTATTACAACAACAACAAAGAACCTGTCATAATCCAGGTAGACTGGATTCAAAAGCCATGCAAAAAAGAATGCTCCAAAGACGAAATCCAATTGGTCTAATAGGGGAGCCGGGTCCCCTCTCTTTAATCCCGTCCTTCTCTTGACAAAACTTGCAACCATGTCCCCGAAAAGCGCGCCAAGGCTAAGCATGAATGCCAACTCAACTGACATTCTGGGAAGGATTATAGAGGCATCGTTCGAAATATCTCTGAGAAATTCTGTGATATCACTATGAATCGTGGACTGAATTAAACCAATTATCGTTCCAGCAGCTACACCAGAAAACAGACCCCTCCATGTCTTGCCATCGCCCAGAATTCTAACACCACCCCATGATTTACCAAAGTCAATTGGTTTCCCATACTTCTCCAATTCCTTAATCCTCGATACATTCACTGGTGTCAAATTTGCAATATACGCCGGCAATATGAACCACACTGCCTGAATAATTCTCAATTCAATATTAATA
>QMZM01000095.1 GCA_003663175.1 Candidatus Altarchaeales archaeon
CTCCATTCCGATGATGAGATTATTGATAAAATCATGGAAATCTCTCCAGTTGTTACTGCTATAGATGCACCCCTAACATTCAATGGCGTAGAAAGAAGATGTGACAGGGAACTCCGGAGATATGGGGCATTACCAGTGACACTTAGGGGAATGGAAATTCTTGCCATAAGAGGGTCGGAATTGGCAAGAAAATTAATGAGATTGAATATGAATGTGATCGAAGTATTCTCAACCGCAACCGCAAAAATTCTCGGGCTATATGCAAGTAGTGAAAGAGAAATGCAAAAAAATCTAATAGATGCGGGGATTAGCGGCGATGTGGATAAGAGATTTCTAACGAGGGACGAATTGGATGCCATATTTGCTGCAATAACGGCGTACCTCTATATAAATAAATCAACAACATCGGTTGGTGATGATAAGGGTAGGATAATAATTCCAAGGGTTTAGAATGAACAAGAAGGATGTTGTGATAGTTGGTGCCGGTCCGGCCGGGATGTGTGCCGCATATAGGCTAATTGAGAGTGGATTAAATGGAAAGAGAATATTGATAGTTGATAAGGGAAGAGATATCGATGAAAGAAAATGCCCAATGATAAGGGAGGGGAAGTGCATAAATTGTGAGCCATGCAATATAATGTGTGGCGTTGGCGGTTCGGGAACATTCTCCGATGGAACCCTGAACCTGAGACCAGATATTGGGGGCGATCTCGTGGAGATTACGGGAGATTGTGATATTGCGTGGAAATTGGTCAATGATGTGGATAAGATTTTCCTAAGATTTGGAGCACCAAAAAAATTATATGGCATTAACAAGAAGGGAATTACTGAGTTGAAGAGAAGGGCGGCATCGGCGGGAATAAAATTTATTGAGATTCCACAGCGACACATCGGAACAGACAACGCACCAATGGTCATAAGGAGATTTGAGAATTATCTCAGAGAGAATGGTGTAGAATTTCTATTAAATAGTGAGGTGGAGGACTTTATAATACAGAAAAATTCTTGCAAGGGAATAAGATTAAGGAATGGTAGGGTTATTAATTCAAGATGCGTTCTCGCAGCCCCAGGTAGAGTGGGTGCGTCCTGGCTAAACAAGATCGTGGAGAAGTATGGAATAAAAACAAAATTCGAGCCAATTGATGTTGGTGTTAGGGTTGAGGTTCCGGCAATAATAATGGAGCCGATAATTCAGATAAATAGAGACCCCAAATTTCATATAAGGACAAAGAGATATGACGATTTTGTTAGGACATTTTGCACAAATCACAAGGGCTTTGTTGTAAGGGAAAACTATGATGGAATCGTTGGTGTGAATGGACATTCGATCAAGAAAAAGGAATCGGAAAATACAAATTTTGCATTTCTCGTCAGGGTTTCTTTAACAGAACCAGTTGAGAATACAATAAAATACGGCAGGTCGATAGCAAAACTTGCAACGACCATTGGTGGTGGAAAGCCAATTCTTCAGAGGCTTGGTGACTTGAGGAGAGGTAGAAGGTCCCACGAGGAGAGAATACTCCAGAACGAGGTACAGCCAACATTCAAGGACTACACCCCCGGGGATATTTCAATGGCACTGCCCCATAGAGTGGTGATGGACATAATCGAGGGTCTTGAAAAATTAAATGAGGTTATTCCGGGGGTCGCCACGGATTCCACACTTCTCTATGCTCCAGAAATAAAGTTCTATGCAACTCAGTTAGAGGTTGATGAAAACATGGAAACAACAATAATGAATTTATTTGCTGCGGGTGATGGCGCGGGACTCTCAAGAGATATAGTAAACGCATCGGCAACGGGCATACTGGCAGCAGACGGAATTCTAAAGAGACTTAAAGATTAAGAATTTCATTAATTGTCTCTAAATATTCCTTAAGTTCCTCTATCTTCCTATCGCCCATATGCGCTATCCTAAATGTCTTATCTGCCAATTTTCCGTATCCGTTAGAAAACACATATCCTCTATTGTATAATTCCTCCTTCAGTTTATTACAATCTATATTCATAGTATTTCTTACGCATGTGACCGTATTTGATGAGAATTCCTCTCTTGGGAATAAATCAAAATTTGCCTTTGACCATTTTCTCGCTATCCTACCCATTTTTTCATGACGTTTGAATCTGTTCTCCAAACCCTCTTTGTTTAGAATCTTGTCTAATTGATACCTCAATCCATGAAGCAGTGAAATTGCACCTGTTGTCGGAGTTTGTTTTTTCTTCCAGTATTTCAGATATTTTAAAAAATCAAAATAATATCCTCTATTGGATATCTCCTTAGATTTCTCCAACGCCCTCTCACTAACAGAGCATATGGCAAGTCCCGGGGGGAGTGCCATCGCCTTCTGAACCCCGAAGAGACATACATCGATCTCGAGTTTGTCAACCTCAATCTTTATAGCACCCATTGAACTAACTGTGTCGACAAGAAATGTCACATCGTGTTTCCTTACAACCCTCGATATTTTTTCAATTGGAGCGGTAACTCCAGTTGAGGTCTCATTATGCACAAGAGTAATTGCATCGTATTCATTTGTGGATAATTTTTCATCGATCAATTTTGGGTCTGGTGCATCTCCCCATTCAAATTTTAACATATCGGCATTCTTACCATTTGCAATTGCTATATCATACCATCTATCGCTAAATGCTCCATTACAGATATTCAAACATTTTTCCTTTACGCAGTTCCTTATTGCGGCCTCCATCAGACCTGTTGATGAGCTTGGAACGATGAATATATTATTCTCAGTAAACATCAATTTCTTTAAATTCTCCACGCACTCTTCGATTAATCTACTGTACTCTCTTTCTCTATGACCGATCATTGGTCTTGACATCGCTTTAAATACATCCTCGCTTACATCTACTGGACCCGGGATGAATAGTTTTCTCTCCATATTTCAAATATATTATAATTTGATTAAAATTAGTTAAATGGCAAAAATGAAGAAGAAGATTATGGTGACCCTGAATGAGAAGCAGTACGAAGCATTGAAGATGGCTGACGAACTCGGTGATAGCGATTCAGAAAAATTGAGGAA